>CAMTOT010000153.1 GCA_947074165.1 uncultured Bacteroidales bacterium | reverse complement strand
ATACGAGATAATGAGCTGTGACTGGAGTTCAGACGTGTGCTCTTCCGATCTTTTTCGTTATTTCTAAATTTCGTTATTTTTTTTGAAAAAACAAGCTAATAGAGAATAAAAGATTAATTTTGAGGCTCAAAAAGATTAAAACAAAAAATAAATTGGCACGTAAAAGAAAAGAACTCCCTGTTGTGGAGCAAATCGAGATTTTAGATGTTGCGGCTGAAGGTAAAGCCTTGACTCGCTGGAATGATAAAGTTATATTCGTACCCTTCGCTGCTCCGGGCGATATTGTAGACCTCCAGGTGTTTCGTCAGAAAAAATCATTTGCCGAAGGTCGTATTTTAAAGTATCATAAATATTCTGATTTACGTACAGAACCTTTCTGCGAGCATTTTACCGTATGCGGCGGATGTAAATGGCAGCACCTGCCATACTCTGAGCAGCTGAAATTCAAGCAGCAACAGGTATTTGACAACCTTAGCCGAATAGGCAAAGTTGAACTGCCGGAAATAACTCCAATCATGGGCTCTGAAAAAACAGAGTTCTACAGAAATAAACTTGAATTTACTTTCTCTAATAAGCGTTGGCTTACGTTTGAGGATATGGAAAACAATGTGGTTTATGACAACATGAACGCTCTTGGATTCCACATACCGGGTGCTTTCGACAAAGTACTTGACGTAAACAAATGCTGGCTGCAGGAAGATATATCAAACCAGATCCGTCTGGCTATTAAAGAGTATGCTCTGGCTAACGATCTTGAGTTTTTTGATCTAAAAAGACAGGAGGGATTCCTTCGAACTATGATTATCCGTACGTCTACTACGGGAGAGATTATGCTTATCATATCTTTCTATCACGAAGACAAAGAGGCTCGTGAGGCTCTGCTTGCTCACGTAGCGGAAAAATTCCCTCAGATTACAGCTCTTATGTATGTAATCAACTCGAAATGCAATGACACAATCACCGATCAGGAGATATGCGTATATAAAGGCAATGATCACATCTTTGAACAGATGGAAGGACTTAAATTTAAAATCGGTCCGAAATCATTCTATCAGACAAACTCTGAGCAGGCATACCGCCTATACTCTGTGACCCGTGAATTTGCAGGACTTACAGGCAATGAGCATGTTTACGACCTTTACACAGGTACAGGTACTATCGCCAACTTCGTAGCGTCTAAAGCTGCTAAGGTGGTTGGTATAGAGTATGTGCCTGAAGCGATAGAGGACGCTAAGGTAAACTCTGATATCAATAATATATCAAACACGCTATTCTACGCGGGTGATATGAAGGATATTCTTACTCTTGACTTTATTAAGGAGCACGGACGTCCGGATGTTATCATTACCGATCCTCCGCGCGCGGGGATGCATGAGGATGTTATCAACGCAATTCTTTTTGCCGAACCTAAACGTATCGTTTACGTAAGCTGCAACCCTGCGACTCAGGCTCGCGACCTTCAGCTTATGGACGCTAAATATAAGGTTACGAAAGTTCAGCCGGTTGATATGTTCCCTCACACACATCACGTAGAGAACGTAGTGCTTCTTGAGCTTAGATAAGAATAAAGTACATAATATAAAAAAGGCTGTCTAACAATAAAATGTTTAGACAGCCTTTTTTGTGTTATTACTCTTTCATCTTATGTTTATGGAGGGTAAATCAAAAATATCCTAACCAAACCTTTATGTGCAACGGCGGTTGCCGATATCGGCAACAGGCGTTTCCGGCTTTGGAATCCGTTGATTCCAAAGTCGGAATCAGCCGTTGCACATATGAGCAAAAGAAGTTGCACATATACTTATGGTTAGGGAATTTCTGAAATACAAGAAGAAATGAATCCTCTTAATGGACGCTACATCAAAACTGAAAATAGATAAAAGGCTGAACACCTGCGGTTTTAACCTGATATACTATAAACACGAGCAAGGCAACGATCAACGATTGTGTAACAACATTCATTGATGTAAGTTTATTTCTGAAATACTCGTCAATGTTACCGGGAATAAGATGCAGGATATAACCTCCAATCATAAGAAACAGTATACTTTTATATCCTGATAAAACTTCAGGAATAAGTTCCGGGTGGAAGTTGACAGCTATCTGAGACAACATCTCATAAACTGTCTGCATAGATCCTGCACGGAAGAATATCCATGCGAAACATACGAAATTGAATGTTATAAAAACAGATAATGCCCTGATAGGAGCAGACATCTCTTTGCCACTTGTCTTAAGAGACGGTATAAGCGACATTGCAACTTTATGGAAAGCAAGAGCTACACCGTGAAGCGCGCCCCATATGATAAAACGTAAAGAAGCACCATGCCATAAACCGCCAAGCAGCATCGTAAGAAACAGGTTTATATATGTACGCAGTTTACCTTTTCGATTACCGCCAAGTGATATATAAAGATAGTCTTTAAGCCATGAAGAAAGAGAGATATGCCACCTGCGCCAGAATTCTGTTATTGAGGCTGACTTATATGGCGCATCGAAGTTTATATTAAAACGGAATCCAAGCAAGAGGGCTATACCGATAGCCATATCCGAATATCCCGAGAAATCACAATAGATCTGAAGAGCGTATCCATATATACCAAGCAGGTTTTCAAACCCGGAGTAAAGAAGAGGGGCGTCGAATATCCTGTCTACAAAGTTCAGACTTATATAATCTGAAATAACGACTTTCTTAAACAAACCGCATATAATAAGGAAAAGTGCCTCGCCCATAAGTACTTTATCAATATGCACCGGCTTATATATCTGAGGTATAAACTCTTTCGCTCTTACAATCGGACCGGCAACAAGCTGAGGAAAGAAAGAGACGTAGAACAGATAGTCAAACCAGTTATTTAGCAAAGGGATATGCTTGCGGTAAACATCAATCACATAACTCATGCTCTGGAATGTAAAGAACGAGATGCCCACAGGCAAAAATATATCGTAAGCATCAGGAGCTGCCACCGGCACGTATGACGCGTCGACAAAGCTTTTGGCTGAGTCTACTATATAAATGAATATTTCTATAAGGAAATTGAAATATTTAAAGTAGCTCAACATGCCGAGATTGATAATAACGCTCAATGCAAGAAGAAACTTCCTGGCAATCATAGATCGTTGGGCGTTAATACGGCGTGCTATTATGAAATCTGAAGTGGCAGTAAAAATTAGTAACGCAAACCACAAGCCGCTGCTTTTATAGTAAAAAAACAGCGAGAAGAGTATCACGTATATTATGCGCGCTCTTTGAAGTTTTATCAAAGAGACGTAACCTATCAGAAAGATGAAGAAAAGAAATAAAAACAAACCGCTGCTGAATATCAATGGCGATGTTTTATCGTATTGCAGCAATTGCGGTATCTGGGTAAAATCAAGATTATCTAAAATCATTATTGTTCTGCACTTGTATCAATAATTGTTTCAAACTGTTTCATAAAGGCTTCAAAAAACATAGAAGCCTGCCGTGCATAGCCTCTGGCGGTAAAATGAATGCGGTCTTTGCTTAACCAACCTTCGTTAAACCATCTTTTTGAGGAGCCTTTTCCTCCGTATATTGTAAAAAGATCCCAATAGGCTATATTATGCTCTTTGGCCTTGTTGGTGATAACCCGCGACACGCTTTCGGTGTTGGGATTTTGTATGAATATCCTTTTTCCGTTTCTCACTACCCTCGAATAGCATTCAGGTGGCGTGGTAAGAATTATCTTTACTTCGGGATACCCCTCTTTTAGCATTGTGATGAATAAATCAAGTTCAGAGGCAAATCTCGTCTCATTATAGTTACTCCTGAAACTTTCATTCGTACCCAAAGATACAATAATAAGAGCCGGATTGAGCACCGACAGCTTATTTATAAACGACTCTGATGTATAATCTTTATATTCAGCTCCGTTGATCCCCATCGAATGGTATACTATGCCGCAACTATCATTAAGGAGACTGGCACCATACATAGTGACGGAGTCTTGTTTAGCTATTTTTTCTGATATAGTAAACCGAATAGTATCTGTAGGGCAATTAAACCTTATGGTATCTGTATTCATTGCCGAACGGGGATGAAAACCGGTCGTAACACTCAATGAGTCTTCAGTCACACAAATGCCACATGATAGTGTATCGCGATAAAAAATCATCTTTGAAAAACGATAAGGAGCGCCGTTGCGCGGTGTAACTCCTAACGTAAAATCGACAGAGTCTTTATATGTGGCAATAGCCATACCAGCCGGACCAATATCGGTTCTTTGTCTGTTTTGTATCACTTTCCCGCTAATCCAGTCTTTGTTGGAAGAGTAGAAAAAGTAGTCTGTAGGCTCATTCGTCTTAGTTATTCTCAACGGCGCAATAAACCCCCTGCCTGCGTTACCAAAGGTAGACTGAAGTGATTTTCTTATTACACCGGTAAAAAAACCTGCCTGTACATGCGAGTCTCCCAGATGAACAATGTTTATAACCGTATCATTTTGGCATAATAATGAATCGAGGGCAGATATAACGGGCGATAAATATTGAGAGTCTGATTCTATACGATTGTTTGAAAAAGCAAATGCTATTGATAAAAAAAGAATAGATATTGTACAAGTTAATCTGTTCTTAATTGATTGCTTTTGCTTTGTCATAAAACTCTTTTTCCAGTGTTATTACTTTAAATAATTTTCTCGCGATGTCACGACCGCCACCAAAACTCATATGTGTATAGTCTTTGCTTGCCCATCCGTTTTCTACATATCTCACCATGCTGTCTTCTCCTCCCATTAACTCGTAGACGCTCAGAAAAGAGACCTCACACCTGCGCGCCATATTTCTTTGGGCTTTTGTGATAGCTTCTACCGCCGGCATAGTTTTATATACGCCATTATGATTGTATGCGCGATCCGGCACGCCAAGCACAAGTATATCTGCCTGGGGATAGTTTGTTTTAAAGTTATTTATAACCTTAGCCATGTTTCTGGTGTACCACCCGTAGTTTACGATTGTATCCTGCATCACATTTATACCGTATTGCAGTATTATAAGGTCGTATTCTCTTTCGGTAGCAAACTCACGAAATTTAAGACTATCTATTGAATTAAAGAAAAGTCCGTTATTGCCACGTATGGAATGGTTGTCAACTATTATACCATTGTCGCTCTCCATAGCCAGACCGATAAGACGCAATGAATCTGAATTTGAAAAGTTGATTGAGAAGTCTTCAAATTCGCCATGCCACTCTTTACATGTCAGGAATGAGGTAGGAGAAATTACGCTACTTAGTGTATCTCCTTTTGATGTGGTAAAACATACGCACGACTCATGACTTTTGTCATAATAGAGTTTTACAGAACTATATGGATATGTGTTTTTATAATATTCTGTAGAGTTTACCTTCAGATTGGTTTCTCCGTCTTCAGCAAAGAAGTATTGACCTGTCTGATTAAAGTGACTTGCGGATTTTTTCATGACAGAAGCCAGTTTCCATCCTTTTTGTCTTTGTGTGAAAGTCTTTCTAAAATCACCGACAATAGAAACGACAGGAACAAAGCCAACTCCTCTACCACCAAATTCAGACTGAAGATATTCTCTGAAATGGCCTACAATCATATCGCCTTCAATGAATGAGTCGCCAAAGAAGCCAATTCTCACAGGTCGGCCTATTGAGTCGGCCTTTTCTAATGATGTAAAGAATCTTGATAAAGAAACTCGTCCCTGAGAGAAGTCTTCTATAAAGTTGCGTTTTTGCTCTTTGTTGACAACTGTATGAAACTCTTTATATAAAGAGTCTCTCATGCGTAATTGCTGTTCTGTATAAACAGGCTCTTCTATCACTATTAATGTATCTGTTTCTAAGAACGTCTCCTCTGCGAGAACAAGGAAGGTAGAATCTGTGATTATATCAGTATCTTTTATTCGTAAATCAGAAAGTAAATCGATTTTCTTTAATGTGTATGAACCAACATTCGTTGGTATATAATATAAGCTATAGCAGAATGCAAATACAAGAATCATTAGTATCAGCAGTCTGCTATATCCGTTAAGATTGTTCATCGACAAAGAAATTATTTTTTAGTCCACTTATTTATTTTATCGGCAAGGAAATCGATCCAGGCCGGTGATGAATTTAGACATGGGGCTATTGTTATGTTTTCGCCTCCGGCTTCAAGGAATGTTTTCTTTCCTTCTATGCCAAGCTCTTCGAGCGTCTCAAGGCAGTCTGCCGTAAACGAAGGCGCAAGCATACATATGTCTTTTATACCTTTTGAAGGTAAGGATTTCAGCACATCCTGAGTATATGGTTCGAGCCACTTCTCTTTGCCAAGTCTTGACTGAAAAGATACGCTCCACTGCTCGTCATTAAGACCAAGCCGGCGCGCCGTAAGTTTTGCTGTTTGCAGGCATTGATGTCTGTAGCACGTCTTATGCGCGGTCTTCTGTGTCCCCGAACAACATATAGCATCTATCCGGCATTGATGATGGGTCGGATCGGCCATATAAACATGACTCTCAGGTATGCCATGAAAACTGAACAGATAATAATTACTATCAGAACCGTTGCTGACCGTTTCTGCCAGAGCGGATATGTATCCGGGATCATCATAAAACGGATTAAGAAATTTGTATTTTAAATTCTCATTTCTCTCTGCTACTTCTTCAAATTTTTCTTTCGCACTCTCAAATGTAGATAGAGTATATTGCGGATAAAGAGGCATCACATATATATCAGTAATACCCTCTTTTATAAATTCATCTATAGCTTTTTCTATTGAAGGGTTGCCATATCTCATAGACAATTTAACCGGAATATCTACTTTATCAGCCAATTGCGAAACGAGTTTTTTACACTCAAGCAACAGCGGAGAGCCTTCTTTATGCCATATAGATCGGAAGAGCACACGTCTGAACTCCCGTCACCGCTCATTAGCTCGTATGCC
>CAMTOT010000152.1 GCA_947074165.1 uncultured Bacteroidales bacterium | reverse complement strand
TTTTTCATGATACGGCGACCACCGAGATCTACACCAGTACGTACACTCTTTCCCTCACGACGCTCTTCCGATCTATTGCAACATAATTCATATTGATTGAAACAATACATACATCCCTGTCAGGCTATTTTTATCATTTTTGCGGCACAAGTTATTAACAAATCAATCATATCTCATTTATGAAAAACATTCTTCTTTCCTTTCTGTTACACTTAATTTTTCTCAATATTTATTCTCAACATGAAACGATAATCAAATCACTTAAAAATGAATTTTGGTGGGGAGGCGCCATCGCGCACGGTTCGGCAATGCCATATATCTCACCACTTGATGAGTATAATCTCTTAACACAAAACAGCAATAACCAGATAGTCCCTTTTATGCTGTCTAATAAAGGCCGTTATATATGGAGTGAACTCCCCTTTAAATATTCCGTCTCTGACAATAATATTATCATAAAATCCGATTATGAAAAGATTGATATTATAACCGCGGGAAAAACTCTGAAAGATGCTTATATGAGAGCTTGCGATAAATATTTTAAACCCGAAGGCACTCTTCCCGATACATTATTCTTTACAATGCCGCAATACAACACATGGATTGAACTTATGTATAATCAAAACCAAGAGGATATTCTTAAATACGCCAACGACATCATAGACAATGGTTTCCCCAAAGGCATATTAATGATAGATGATAACTGGCAGCGTTATTACGGCAATTTTGATTTCAGAAAAGAAAAATTCCCCGACCCGAAAGCAATGGTCGATTCATTACATAACATGGGATTTAAAGTTATGCTCTGGGTATCTCCATTTGTTTCGGCCGACTCGCAGGAATACCGTGAATATCATGACAAAGGTTATCTTATTAAAAACAGGAAAGGGAAACCGGCTATTTTAAGCTGGTGGAATGGTCAGAGCGCATGCTTCGACCTCACCAATCCCGAAGCATCGGCTCATATCATTTCCTTGCTGAAAAAGATGCAACAGGAATTTGGCATCGATGGTTTTAAATTCGACGCGGGAGATAATAGTTTTTATAACTCCGATATAATATGTTATAAAAAAGACGCCATCGCCGTAGATCACACAAAGGCTTGGGCTAAAATCGGTTTAGAATTTCCATTCAATGAAATGCGGGCATGCTGGAAACTGGGCGGCAAAGCTCTTGTGCAAAGACTCGGTGATAAACAACACTCATGGAAAGCAATATCCGCGCTTATCCCCGAAATGATAGCAGCGGGGCTTATGGGATATTCTTACACTTGTCCCGATATGATTGGCGGCGGACAATATAAATCGTTTCACAATGTAGATCCGCGCAGGATTAACCAGAATCAGATAGTTCGTTCCGCACAGATTCACGCCATGATGCCTATGATGCAGTTTTCCGTAGCTCCTTGGAGAGTTTTATCTCCTGAAAATATGGCTATTACCAGAGATATGGCTCTTCTTCACGAAAAAATGGGCGCGTATATAATGAAGTGTGCAGGTGAATCGGCTTTATCCGGAGAACCGATTGTGCGTCACATGGAATATGAATATCCCGGTCAGGGCCTCCATGATTGCAAAGACCAGTATATGCTTGGCGATAGATATATGATTGCGCCTGTTATCACAAATGCCGAAAAACGTGACGTCAGACTGCCAGTCGGTCTATGGAAAGATGATATGGGAGTTAAGCATAAAGGAGGAAGAACTATTGAGATAGACGTGCCATTAAGCAGACTCCCTTATTTTGAAAAAATTAAATAGTAAGAACATATGAAAAACATAAAACACGGAAAGGTTACTAAACTAATTCTCCTTTCAATCCTTTTCCTCACATTCAGCCTTTCGTCCGCGTCACTTCCGCCGGTTTTCGGCTCTGAATATAATGGCAAAACACAAAAAGATGAATTATCCAGACTTTATATATCACCCAAAACCGTGCTTTGGAAAAGCGATAATCAACTTATAAAAAATGAACATCTATTACTTTCCGCAGGTAACAGTCAGGCAGCCTTTATAAAGGAAAATATTTGTTCTTTAAAGAACACAGATACCGATACTTGCTCTATACTGCTTGACTATGGTATAGAAATTCACGGCGGACTACAACTTGTCATGGGTTCCTCTTCAAGACGAGAACCGTCTCTTGTGAGAATTCGTTTTGGAGAATCGGTTGGTGAATGCAATAGCGACACACACAACAGAGGCGGACGTCACGGATTTTCTACAGACGATCATGCAAAAAGAGATATTACGATAGAAATACCCCGGGATGGCATGATTGAGATTGGCAATACCGGATTCAGATTCGTCAGAATAGACCTTCTTCAACCAAATACAACGGTCCGGATTAAAGAAACCCGTGCAATATTACGATACAGAGATATCCCCTATCTGGGTTCTTTCAGGTCAAGCGATGAAAGATTAAACAAAATATGGCTTACGGGGGCTTATACCGTACATCTTAATATGCAGGAATATCTTTGGGACGGCATAAAAAGAGACCGTGTGATTTGGCTTGGCGACATGCATCCCGAGGTGGCATCTATCCTATCCGTATTCGGCGATAATGAAATAGTGCCGCAAACTCTCGATCTCGCTGTTCAGATATATCCCCTTCCCGGATGGATGAATGGAATGAGCGCTTACTCATTATGGTATCTTATCATTCACCATGACTGGTATATGCATAGCGGCGACATTAATTTCCTGCAAAAGCACAAACAATATATCACCGGACTTATAGACCTGATTCTTCAGAATACAGACGCAGAAGGTAATGAAAGCATGGGTAAAAAGTTTCTTGACTGGCCTTCTTCTCCAAACAAAAAAGGAGTGGAAGCCGGCTACAGAGCGCTCATGGTTTGGGCTATGGACAATGCCGCCTTTTTATGTGGTGAGCTTAATGAACCCTTAGCAAAACAAAAGGCAGCCGAGTGCGCTAATCGTATCCGCAAAAAAACTAAAAGCCATAATAATCTGAAACAAGCCGCAGCGCTCATGGCAATATCCGGCATTAAGGACAATGAGACTTCGTGCATAGACATTGTATGCAAAGACGGCTCAGACAACTTCTCCACTTTTTACGGTTATTATATGCTTGAAGCAATGGCCATTAACAACAGACGAAAAGAAAGCATCGATATCATAAGAGAATATTGGGGAGCCATGATTGATATGGGAGCCACGACTTTTTGGGAAGATTTTGATCTTAAATGGACAGAGAATGCCGTTAGGATTGATGAGTTTGATAAAGAAGGGTATAAAAATATACATGGCAGTTTCGGCGCATATTGTTATCCAGGATACAGACACAGTCTTTGCCATGGATGGGCGTCTGGTCCTACAGCCTGGCTTACTGAATATGTTCTTGGCGTTAAGATCATAAAACCCGGATGCAAAGTGATTAAAATAACCCCGTTTCTCGGAGACCTTGATTATGCGGAAGGTACATTCCCGACTCCGCATGGTTTAATCTATATCAAACATACTAAAAGGAGCAACGGCAGAATCATTTCTGATATTAAAGCACCCAAAGGAGTCAAGATAATAAAATGACATTACCACATCTGAGCTATTTTTAATCTTTGCTATCTTTACATTACAAAACATCTGATTATTTACACAATACATGATTTACCTCCGTTCAACAATCATCCACCCTGATATACTTTTTAATTTATTTTTGTAATTTTGCATCGTAAAAATTCAGATATAATTTTTGCTTCTTACAATTAAAATTCAAACAAATTAAAATATGAACAAGAAAGCTTTACTGTTAATCCTCGATGGTTGGGGATACGGAAACAAAACTAA
This sequence comes from uncultured Bacteroidales bacterium, assembly GCA_947074165.1. Classification (GTDB taxonomy): domain Bacteria; phylum Bacteroidota; class Bacteroidia; order Bacteroidales; family JAUNSR01; genus JAUNSR01. The sequence continues at coordinate 3,114 of CAMTOT010000152.1, read as the reverse complement.
ATCTGACGTTATCTATTCTACACCAACTCCATACTGGGACTCGCTTCTTGCGAACTACCCACACTCGGAACTTCGTACTGACGGCGTAAACGTTGGTCTTCCTGAAGGACAGATGGGCAACTCAGAGGTAGGTCACCTTAACATTGGCGCGGGTCGTGTTGTATATCAGGACCTTGTAAAAATCAATATGGCATGTGCTGACAACTCTATAAAAGAGGTTCCTGAAGTAAAAGCGGCATTTGAATACGCTAAAGCAAACGGAAAGAAAGTTCACTTCATGGGTCTTGTTTCTAACGGAGGCGTACACTCTTCTCTTGATCATCTGTTCAAACTTCTTGACCTTTCTAAAGAGTTCGGCATCGAAGATACATTCGTTCACTGTTTCATGGATGGTCGTGACACAGACCCGAAGAGCGGTAAAGGATTTATCGAAGAGCTTGAAGGCCATATGGCTAAATCTACAGGTAAAATCGCATCTATAATCGGTCGTTTTTACGCTATGGACCGTGATAAACGTTGGGAACGCGTAAAAGAGGCTTACGATCTTCTTGTAAAAGGCGTAGGTGCTCCTTCTACAGATATGGTAAAGTCTATGGCTGATTCATATGAGGCTGGCGTAACAGATGAATTTATCAAACCAACTATCCATGTTGATGCAAACGGTGCTCCACTTGCGACTATACAGGATGGCGATATGGTAATCTTCTTCAACTATCGTAATGACCGTGCTAAAGAACTTTCTGTAGTTCTTACACAGGAAGATATGCCGGAATTTGGTATGCACAAACTACCTCTTTACTTCTGCACTATGACTCCTTACGATTCTAAATTCACAGGTCTTCATATCCTTTTCAATAAAGAAAATGTTGTGAATACTCTTGGCGAAGTAGTATCAGAGGCAGGTAAATCACAGCTTCGTATCGCTGAAACAGAAAAATACGCGCACGTGACTTTCTTCTTCAACGGCGGTCGCGAGTCTGAATATAAATTTGAAGAGCGTATTCTTGTTCCTTCTCCGAAAGTTGCTACTTACGACCTTCAGCCTGAGATGAGCGCGCTTATCGTTAAAGATAAACTTGTAGACGCTATAAATACTCAGAAATTTGATTTCATCGCTTGTAACTTTGCTAACGGCGACATGGTAGGTCACACAGGTATCTATGAAGCTATCGAAAAAGCGGTTAAGACTATCGACGTTTGTCTTCACGATGTTGTTGAGGCGGCTAAAGCTAACGGTTATGACGTACTTATCACAGCTGACCACGGTAACGCAGACAACGCTGTGAATGAGAACGGAACTCCTAACACGGCTCACTCTCTTAATCCTGTGCCTTTCGTTTACGTTAGCGCAGATAAAGATGCTAAGGTCGTTGACGGTAAACTTGCCGATATCGCGCCGACTATCCTTCACATCATAGGTATAGCTCAGGCTCCTGAAATGACAGGTCACAATCTGATAAAATAATTTTAAGATTACATATCAGGAAGATGTATTTATTAACCCTTTAGATTTCACCTGTTTAATCACAAACAGCTATCTTTGGGGCCTAAAATAAATACATCTTCTTTTTTTATATATACGAAATGGTTCAAATAGACGATACAATTATAAGCCTTGATATTTTCGAGAAGGAGTTCATATGCGACCTTAGCGATTGTATGGGCGCGTGTTGTAATGAAGAGGGCGACTCGGGCGCTCCGCTTGACGCCGATGAGGTTGAAAAACTTAAAGAGGTCCTTCCTATTGTTTGGGACGACCTTACTCCAGCGGCAAAGGAAGTTATAAACGAACGCGGTGTAGCATTTAAAGATTTTGAAGGCGAATGGGTCACTCCTGTTGTAAACGGCCGCGACTGTGTGTTTACATATTATGACAAAGGTGGTATGTGCCTGTGCGCTATTGAAAAAGCTTTCCGTGAAGGCAAGACTGATTTTTACAAACCTATATCTTGTCATTTATATCCTATACGCTGCAAAAAATACCCAACGTTTACTGCTGTAAACTATCATAAATGGGGAATCTGTAAAGCAGCTGAATTACTTGGAAAACGTGAAGGCGTGAAACTATATCAGTTCTTAAAAGAACCTCTTATCAAAAAATTTGGTGAAGCATGGTATGAGCAGCTTGTTATCTGTGCCGAAGAGCTAAAACAGATGGAAGATAAATAAAACTATCGCTTCTTAAGAATATGAAAAAGGCTGTCTGAAAATAAATAATCAGACAGCCTTTCTTATATAAATTATATATTAAACATCCGCAGTCAAAACAAACACCGGATTATCAGGAGTACTTAAATGCTCATTATAAGCGAATCCGTCATAAGAAAAATCTTTTATCAACTCAGCATCTTCTATTCGGTTTTTGATAATATAGCGGGTCATCTCGCCTCTGCACATTTTAGCGTATATGACTATTGTTTTTAATTTATCACCTTTCATAACCTGAAAATCCGGAGTTATAACCCTCACCTGCGACAATACCTTCTTCCAGTCAAACAGACTTTGCATCTCCGTGCTCGCCAGGTTTACAAGTACACCTCCCTGTTTCTTTATCTCCTCAATAAAAAGATCAGTAATGACAGGCTTCCAACTATCAAACATTGTTTTATCGTCATTCCTTTGCAGCCTTACGCTCCCTTCAAGTCTGTATGGTTTGATAGCGTCAAGCGGACGGAGCAGTCCGTAAAGGAAAGATGAGATTCGGAGATGATCCTGCGCGTATTCAAAATCAGCATCATTAAAATCAGATATCCCGATTCTCTTAAATACAGCTCCGGTATATGCACATAAAGCCGGTATTTTCTTTTTGTCATCCGAAAGAAAGTCTATATATCTTAATCTGTTTTCCGCAGCTAAAGAGGAATTAATCTTCAAAAGCTTCTCCAGATCATCAGAATCATAATTAATCAACTCCATGGCATTTGCCTTCGCTTCCGAGTCAAAAAGCGGCAATGTAAGCGATGGTACATGAATACTGCACTTTGATGCCATCGTCTTGGCACATGATATAAATATTAGCATATCAATGTTTTCTTAGGGATAATTAAATTCTAAAATTTTAGCATCACCTTCAGGAATCTCAAAATAGAAATATGTTTCTACCGTACGGTTATG
>CAMTOT010000151.1 GCA_947074165.1 uncultured Bacteroidales bacterium | reverse complement strand
CCGGCGATGCAATAACACTTGAAGAATATCAGACACAAGAAGAAACATGGAAAAGCTCTGTGATTCAGTGCCGGGTAGCCGAACACAATATATCATCATCCCGCGCCTCCTTAGAGGCCTCTATTTTATCGGCTGAAGCCGCAAAGAAAAATTCAGACACCAACCTTACTGATCTATCATATTATAGCGTCACAGCTCCATCTGATGGTATCATAGGTAAAAGATGGGCATTGCCGGGTGATGTGGTCAATGCCGGAGAAACGGTATATACTCTTAATCTTGGTTCGGAAATCTGGGTAGCGGTATATTTGGAAGAAACAAAATTCAGCACACTTCATCTTAATCAGAAAGCTAAATTCACCCTCGATGCTTATAGCAAACTAACTTTCTATGGCTCTGTTTATTACATTGGAGATAATGCTGCAAGTGAATTCGCGCTTGTTCCGCCAAATAACGCGTCAGGTAATTTCACAAAAGTAACGCAAAGAGTACCACTTAAAATATCGATAGATAGTGTATCGGGCGACAAGAAGCAAAAGGAAATATACAGACTCGTTTCCGGTATGTCTGCTACTGTCAAAATAATTAAAGACTAACATATATGGCGGAAAAAACTCTACAGCTGAGTGATTCCCCGGCATATAAATGGATTATACTCGGGAACGTAATGCTCGCCACTTTCATGGCTATACTTGACGCTACAGTAGTCAATACAGCCCTGCCGGTTATAATGGGGACCCTTGGCGTATCTATGAACCAAATAGAATGGATACTGACAGGATATATGCTTTCAATGGCGACAATACTATCCACTACCGGCTGGCTTTCAAATCGGTTCGGTTATAAAAATATATTTCTGCTGGGTGTATTGATCTTCACTTTCGGATCTTTCATGTGTGGCAATTCAGATTCAATAAATCAACTTATATTTTGGCGAATAATAGAAGGCATAGGAGGCGGGATAATTATGCCTGTCGGTATGTCTATCGTAACATCTGTTTTTCCACCGGAGGAAAGAAGTACAGCTCTTGGTTTTTGGGCAATATCTACGGCTGCATCCGTTTCATTCGGTCCTATGATTGGAGGTTATCTTGTTGATAATTTCACCTGGAATTATATATTCTATATAAACGTACCTATCGGTATATTCTGCATATTCTTCTCCGTTGTAGTGCAAAAAAGCTATAAACTCGAAAGTGCATTAAAATTTGATATCCCCGGCTTTATAACCTCATCAACTTTCTTACCTGTATTTCTTTATGGCCTTTCGCAGGTAAACTCCTCTACCAATCCTTCCGGATGGAAAAGTCCTGTTGTAATGGGATGTATGTGGATAGCGGTGGTATTCTTCGTGTTGTTCATTTTTACCGAACTGAACGTCAAAACACCATTAATAGACATAAGAGTATTCAAGCATAAAAATTTCTCGATCGCCAACTTTGTTATATTCATATTCGCGGTCGGTATGTTTGGTAGTACGTTTCTTATACCACTTTATTTGCAGGATACACTTGGCTACAGCGCCTTCCACGCGGGACTTTTATTTCTACCCGTGGGGCTTATACAAGCTTTCGTATCTCCATCCGCAGGTAGAATAATAAAATATATAGATCCTCGCATAGTGATAATATTCGGATTGATACTTCTTTCAACGAGTTTCTTTATGAATAATAATCTTACGCTTCAGACAGACCGTAGCTATGTGCTTTTTAGCCTTATACTTCGTGGTGCCGGACTCGGCATACTGTTTCCTCCTCTTCTCGCCGTTTCGCTTGTCAATGTCTCAGCCATTCGTATGGCGCAAGCCTCAAGTATCACAAATATTACCCGTCAGGTAGGTGGTAGCGTGGGAGTAGCGTTCTTTACATACACTCTTTCACGCCGCCGCACATTTCATACACAAATATATTCCGAAACAATAGACTATACAGGAGAAACATATCAAAATACAGTAGAATCTCTTTCACAATTCTACTCCTCTACGGGAGCAGACAATGCTGTAGCAGCCGCCAAAATGGCAAAACATTATATAATAGAGTGGATAAATACGGAGGCTTATATAAAAGGTATTAATGATGATTTTTTGATAGGCGCTATAATCACCGTACTTGCTATAATACCCGCTTTATTACTAACTCCGAAAAAAAAGGATAAATCATGAGAAAAACATATCACATAATAATACTGGCTATAATTATAAGTATAAACAATCAGGGATGCTTACTTGGTCAAACTCCAGACAGCCTACTAACACTGAAAACAGCGATAGATATGATGCTATCAAGTTACCCGTCTATTCGTCAGGCTGATGAAGATATTGACATGGCGCGTATAAAAACAGCAATTAGTTCAGACATATATATACCAGCTATTTCAGGCACAGCTTCATATATGTGGATTGACCCCATTTCAAAACTTACATTGGGAGACAAGACCGTACATATACAATCTAATCACAATGTTGATTTCGGAGTGTCGATCAACCAACTTCTTTGGGATTTCGGAAAGTCAAGACCTAAAATTGAGTCAGCGCGGATAGCTTATGAGATAACTGAACTACAGAAACAACAACAAATAAAAAATCTTATCATACAGACCATTACGGCCTACTATATGACCGCTTATACACGATATTCAATAGATGTAAAGGAACGACAGATGACCGATTATCAGAAAATGCTCGCTCAGATGGAGATTAAGAAAAATGCGGGCACAGCTACTAATTTTGATTTTCTCAACACCGGATCAGCCTACAATGCAATCAAAACAGAGATTATAGCACTCAACAGCGCAAAAGAGAAGCAATATGTTACTCTGTCTTTATTTACAGACACAATAGTAGATAACCTGACTAAGCTGGAGTTTCCAGATCAGGGAAGATTTGATTTCATGTCATTAGACAGTCTTATAAGTATAGCCATAGACAACCGCACTGAAATGAAGATAATTGAGAAAGAGTATAAACTTTCTCTTGCGGAACTTAAAGCAGACAAACGCGCATACAATCCAACTCTTAGCGCTGGTGTTTCGGCGGGATTAAAAAACGGATATGAACCTGATATCAATGATATAAAATTCAATTACTCGGCAGGTGCCACTCTCAATATACCTATTTATGAAGTAAACCGCTCTAAACAAATCTCGTTGGGCAAAGCCCAGAGTGATAAGACTCTTGCAGCGATAGAACTGACAAGGAAGCAGATAACCTCACAGGTAGCAGACTCATATCTATCTCTTGTTTCCTCCTATTCTAAGATTCAGCAATTAAAGATTCAGCAGAATGTATCCAATCTTGCATATAAACAGGCGGTTACAAATTATGCAGCAGGAGCTATTACCAATCTCGAACTTATCACCGCGTCTACAAATGCAACCAGCAGCGAACTTTATCTTCTGCAAGAGCAAATCAACTATGTTATAGCTTACTATACCCTATTAGCCGACATTGGTGTAAATCTTGAGAATATGTTTACTTCTGAATAATGTCTGTTTAATTTAAAAATTAAAATGGCGCAAATCGATCCTGATTTGCGCCATCTCTTTGTATTTATTATATAGAATTTACATTAAGCCCTTCTCACGTAGTTTAAGCTGCCACTCCCAGGCACTTTTAAGTGTATCGCCAAGAGTTTCTACTGCTTTCCAGCCAAGTACTTCATTTGCTTTTTCTACACTACCCCATACTTTCTCTATATCACCTGCTCTGCGACCTACTATCTTATGAGGAACCTTAACACCTGTGACCTGCTCAAAAGTATTGATAAGTTCAAGTACTGAAACACCTCTTCCTGTACCAAGATTAAACACCTCAAGAGCCACATCCGACTCATCTTTAAGCATACGATCCAAAGCTTTAACATGCGCTTTAGCAAGATCTACCACATTAATATAATCTCTGATGCAAGAACCGTCAGGTGTATTATAATCATCACCGAATACGCTCAACTCCTTACGTATACCCATAGCAGTCTGCGTAAGATAAGGGATAAGATTCTGCGGCACACCGTTTGGTAGTTCACCGATAAAAGTTGTGGGGTGCGCCCCAATAGGATTAAAGTATCTCAAAAGAATAGATTTATATCCAACTCCTGCAACACTCGCGTCACGGATAATCTCTTCTGCAATCTGTTTTGTATTTCCATAAGGAGACAATGCAGGTTTAACAGGAGCAGATTCAGTCACCGGATTAACATCAGGCTCACCATATACTGTACAAGATGACGAGAACACAAACCCCTTAGTCCCGAACTCGTTCATCAGATCCATAATATTAAGAAGCGACACAAGATTATTTCTATAGTAAAGCATTGGTTTCTCTACCGACTCACCTACAGCTTTGCTTGCCGCAAAGTGGATAACTCCGGCAATGTTACCTTCTTCAAGAAAAAGCGCGCGAAGAGCAGGCATATCATTACAGTCAAGCTCAACAAATTTAGGTCGAACACCGGTTATCTTTTCAATACCATCAATAACATCCGCGCTTGAATTTGAAAGATTATCTACAATAATTGGTTCAAAGCCCGCGTTCTGAAGCTCCACTACAGTATGAGATCCGATAAAACCGGTTCCACCTGTCACTAAAATTTTCTTTTTCATACAATAAGTTAATGAATTACACTATTTATGTTTCGCTTTATTAACTCCTCAAAAGTACAAAAATAACAAAACTCTGAGGTATAATTCATTCACTTTTTATAAACTATATTTTTATAAATTTACATTACACGTCATCACAATTCATAATGCAACCACAGCCTTCCTTTTCAATTTCAATAGTGGAATGCACTATACTATATCTATTAGCAATCAAGTATATAGACTGTTTGACTGTCATGGGCTGCGAATCATCACCGATTACAACATGTACGGTCATCACATGCGACTCACCATCAAGACTCCACAAATGAAGATCATGTACAGACATTACCCCGGCTATTCCTGTTATATCATCCTTCAACTTCTGTGCATCTACATCCTCTGGTACAGCCTGCAACATCACCTTAAAGGCTGCTTTTAGATTCTTATAAATATTAATCATAACCCATACGCTTATGCCCACGGAAAGAAGAGGGTCAAGCACCGGCAGATAAACAAAATACATTACTATACTCACTGTAAGCACAGCAAACCATCCAAGCACATCCTCCATAATATGCAAATAAACAGCTCTTTCATTAATAGAAGACCCTCTCTTAACACGCAGGGCAGCAGCTCCGTTTATCACAATACCGAATATTGCTATCCAAAACATTCCTCCGGCATCTACCGGTTCAGGATTGGCTATACGCTTCACAGCCTCTATCACCACCACAACAGAACTCACGCAAAGTACTCCGGATAGAAAAATACTCCCAAGAAGTGAAAACCTCTTATAGCCATAAGAATAAAATTTGTCCCTCTTTTTACCTGATTTCTTTTGAAAATACCACGATGTAGCCAAAGATAAACAATCTCCGAAATCATGAAGCGCATCGGTTAGAATCGCGATACTGTTTGTGAGCAGACCGCCCACCACCTCTACAATTACAAAAAAAGCATTAAGAAAAAATGCTACAAGAATATTTTTCTCTGCATTCCCGCCATGTGAATGAGAATGACTATGTGAATGTGTGTGATTATGTCCCATCTGTTTAGCAGCTCTCTTTATTTGTACATTCCGCACAAATCCCTTTCACAAGATAATTGAGACCGTGCATAACAAACCCTTCCGGAAGCGCCAGGTTACTTATCACACTTTTATCCAGACAATAAGTCTTACCGCAACTCTCACAATAAAAATGACAATGAGATTCGTCTGCGTCAAACACCTCATTATTATCCCTTATGCAGTATTTCATACCACCTGCGTCTTCCGCCCCATGAATAAGATGTTTCTCATTAAAAAGTGTGAGAGTACGAAATATCGTAGACTTATCAAGTTCGGGAAGCATATGTTCCAAATCACTCATACTTACTGCATTTTGCGTAGCATGCATTATACCATAAATAAGCAGACGATTACCCGTAGGTCTTATTCCCGAGCGTTGAAGCACAGAAGCAAAATCATTATTATTCATAACGCTTTAACATATTTATTATAATGTAAAGCTATTTATATATATCTGCAACCAGATTGCATTTACAAATAAAAATAAGAATTTATAGAAAGATCCATCACGGCACACCCTCAAGAAGCTTTTTCATTCCGGTTTTAAACTCCTTCGTATCCTCAAGAACAAACATATACTGTCTGTACACACCCTGTTTTGAAGAAGTACCTGAGAACATCAGTTTTCCGGTATTATCATAAACCATATTTACAAACATTGTATAGTACTTCGGATAAAGCGTATTATTCCCCTTATCATCATTAAACGTTTCAAAAACATACTCCCTGCCAGTCGCTTCGACTGTAATCTTAAACTGTATTGTACCCTCGCTTCTTATCAGTTTGTCATCCTGACCGTACATCTGTATGCGCACACTTGTCTTATCAATCACAATCTTCACGGTCAAATCAGAAGCAGAAGTACCGAGTGTAGTCATACTACCCTCTGCCAATGTGAATATATAAGGATTAACAGTAAGTTCGCCAAACTCATTTACATAATAATTAAGTATCCATGCTCCGGGCTTGATATGATCAGAATACACATTTGCGGTCATGCCAGGATGCTTTTTAATTATATTCAACAAAGAATCATATTTTTCTTTAGCCACGGTATTTCCCTGCGTGTTATCGTAACAGGAAAAAAACACCAATGAAGCAAAAGCCGCGACAATAAATGATAATAATATACGAGATCTCATAGTAAATGTAATTAACGTTACTATTTATACAAACCAACATTGCTAAAGGTTCTCTATTTTCCATTATAATAAAAACAGCTACATTTTTTGCGTTTTTAACTATGACGTAATAATAGTTACTGCTAACAGTTATATCTTTGCGCAAATTTTTAAAATATGGAAGAACTAA
>CAMTOT010000150.1 GCA_947074165.1 uncultured Bacteroidales bacterium | reverse complement strand
TGTATAATTAATAATTAGAATATATACTTATGTACTGGACACTTGAACTGGCATCGAAGTTGGAAGATGCGCCATGGCCTGCGTCAAAGGATGAGCTTATTGATTATGCTATGCGTTCGGGAGCTCCTTTGGAAGTTATTGAAAACCTTCAGGAGATGGAGGATGAAGGTGAGATTTACGATAGTATCGAAGATATCTGGCCTGATTATCAAAGTAATGAAGATTTCTTCTTTAACGAAGAGGAGTATTAAGCAAAAAAGAAAATAAAAAGGAGTGTGTCAAAGAAATATTGACGCGCTCCTTTTTTTTGTGATAAACGAAAAGCAATAATCTAAATCTTTGTGCGTTTGTTTATTATATTTGTCTTTCGTTTTACTTAAAAAAATCCTTAATGCGTATTTTTGTTTTATTATTTATGATAATATTTGCAACTGTTTTTACAAAACTTGTTGCTCAAACGGATGCGCAATTAAGTATGTACTGGGCTATGCCGACATCTTTCAATCCCGCGGCTGTGGCACAGGAGGATAATTTGCATATAAGCGCCATAAACAGAATGCAGTGGGTAGGTGTGGACAATGCTCCCAATACATTCGTTATCAATGCCGATATGCCGGTTAAGTTGCTGAAGAAAAGACATGGGTTAGGGATACTTGTCGTCACCGATAAGGCAGGTCTTTTCGCCACAAACTCTTTCTATATGCAATATGGATACGGCGTAAAGTTATGGGGCGGAGATCTTACACTCGGCGTTCAGCTCGGGGTGGCTGATCAGAGTTTTGACGGAACAAAAGTAAGTATTCCAGATAGTGATGATCATGAACCTTCAGACGATGCTATACCGACTACAGCGGAAAGCGCTATGGGCTTCGATGCCGCTTTTGGGGCGTGGTATAAAAAAGGGATATTTTATGGAGGGATATCTTCTACACATCTTACATCACCAATGCTTGAATTGACAGAAAGTGCGTCAGTAAAACTTGACAGAGTCTATTATTTGACAGCCGGATGCAATATAGAGATGAAAAATCCGTTATACACATTGCAACCGTCTCTATTACTGAAGAGTGATTTCCTATTCACACAACTCGATCTGACAATGCGCGCTACTTACAATAAGATGTTTTGGGGCGGAGTTTCTTATCGTTGGCAAGACGCGGTTGTGTTGCTTTTAGGGGTGCAGATAAAGGGTGTAAGCGTAGGTTACTCTTATGATATATCTACTTCGGCGATGGCAAAGGCAACATCGGGCAGTCATGAGCTTTTCGCGTCTTACGTGATGAAGGTAAATGTCGGCCCAAAAACAAAAAACAGAACAAAAAGTATTAGAATACTCTAATATACACATATATTGATTAGAACTACGAACAGGAGATTATGAAGAATTTCTTTTTAATAATTACAATCTTATTTGCTATAACTTCTTGTGCCGGACCGGTAGGCGGATCTTCGGGAGGAGAACTTACAGGTGTACGCGGCAGGACATGGAGTGAACCGTCTCCTTATGGAATGGTGCTTGTGAAACGTGGTAGTATAGCGATGGGAACTTCACAAAAAGATACTGTATGGGGTGGTCAGCAGGATGCTAAAGGCGTGTCTGTCGACGCATTCTGGATGGATGAAAAGGAAGTGTCGAACGCAAAATATCGTCAGTTTGTACATTGGGTGCGCGATTCTATAATCAGAGAAAGATTGGCGGATCCCGCTTATGGTGGCAACGAGATATTCAAAATAGAAGAGGACCGCTATGGAGAGCCGGTTAAACCTCACCTAAACTGGAATAAGGCTATTCCATGGAAAAAACCTACTGAGGATGAAGAGCGAGCTATCAATAGTGTGTACAGAGTCAATCCTATCACCGGTAAAAAAGAACTTGACGCATCACAGCTTAATTACAAATATGAATATTTTGATTATATCGGATATGCGAAAAGACGTAACAGACTTGACGCTGAACGTAGAAATCTAAATACTGATATAGCCGTAAATTATAATGAGCAAATCCTTATCTCTAAGGATACTGCTTTTGTCGACGAAGACGGAAAAATAGTAAACGCTACAATTGTACGTCCTCTTTCAAGCGAATATGATTTTCTACACACTCGTATAGTAAACATATATCCTGATACGACAGTATGGATTAATGATTTTGCGAACTCAAATAATGAGGCATACGCCAGACTTTATTTCTCTCATCCCGGATATGACGACTTCCCGGTAGTGGGTGTGTCATGGGAACAGGCAAACGCTTTTTGCGTATGGCGCACAGAGTTCTGGAAAAAAGGTTTTGCCGGACGCGGCGTTCAGGCCCCTGAGATTGAACCTTTCCGTCTGCCTACGGAGGCTGAGTGGGAATATGCGGCCCGCGCGGGGAAAACACAGACAGCATTCCCTTGGGAAGGCAATATAGCGAGAACCGAAAAAGGATGTTACAACGGAAACTTCAAGCCTGATGAGGGCAACTATTCGCAGGATGGTTTCCTTATCACATCGCCTGCAGGTTCTTATGCGCCAAATACATTCGGTCTATATGATATGGCAGGGAATGTGTCGGAATGGACCTCTACAGCATGGACTGAAGCCGGCAATCGCGCCACTTCGGATATCAACCCGGAGTTGAGATATGACGCAGCAAAAGAGGATCCTTACCGCATGAAACGAAAAGTGACAAGAGGCGGATCATGGAAAGATGTTCAGCACTTTGTGCGTTCGGATGTGAGAAGCTGGGAATATCAGAATGAGCAGCGTTCATTTATAGGATTCCGCTGCGTGAGAAGTTATATGGGCTTTGGAAAAGGTGCTACAAACAACGTTAGATCTGTACAGAAAAAATAATTATAGTTATGGGAAAATATAAAGGTTTTAAAAACGGCATAGAGAGATATTTCTCAACAGAAGACGGGCAGAGAGTGCTGAACTTCGCATATAGTTTTGGTGCCGCGATTGTAATTATAGGAGCGCTGTTTAAAATTATTCACATTGAAGGCGCTGATATTATTCTTTGTATCGGTATGGGTGTTGAGGCGTTGATATTCGCTCTTTCCGCATTTGATAAACCGGCTACAAACTATCATTGGGAAGAGGTGTTTCCTGTTCTTACATCACAAAACCCTAACGACAGACCTGATTTCGCCAATATGCCTAAAAGCAACGCGGTTCATACTCAGGGAGCGCAATCGGCTATGCCTTTGAACGCGGCTCCTTCAAACGGAAATTATACTGCCGCTCAGGTGAATTTCTCTTTTGCCGGATCTGACGAAGCGGAAAACGCGACTCGTCAATATGTATCTCAGGTTGCGGAGATGACTGCTCAGCTGCAGAGACTAAAAGAGATTACCTCTTCTTTGACGGAAGCACAGTCTGTGCTGCTTAACTCTTATAATACGATATCTGACAACTCAGAAGGCTTAAGCAATCACTCTACAAATTATATTCAGCAGATGGATGCTCTCAACCGCAATATAACAGGTTTGAACACTATCTATGAGATACAGCTTAAGAGTGTAAGCTCGCAGCTTGACACTATTGATAAGGTCAACTCAGGTCTTTCAAATATCCGTACGATGTATGAGAACTCAACAATGGATAGCTTTAAGATACGTCAGGAGACAGAAAAAATGACAGATAACCTGTCGCAGCTTAATAAAGTGTATGAGAGAATGTTGTCTGCTATGACAATGAGTATGCAAAATCCCGGAATCGGACGTTAATAAACAGATAAACTATGGCAGGAGGCAGATTAACACCTCGTCAGAAGATGATAAATCTGATGTATATAGTCTTTTTGGCTATGCTTGCTCTTAATGTATCATCAGACGTACTTAACGGTTTTAAACAGGTTGAAGACAGCTTGTCTAAATCAAATGCCGGAGCTGAAGCGAGAAACCGGAAACTGTTTAATAAGTTTCAATCGCTAAAAGATCAGAATCCCGACAAAGCAGCCGTATGGTTTGAAAGAGCGGGAGAGGTACAGGCTCAGTCGCAGCAACTGTATGATTTTATAGAAGAACTTAAAGTCAGAATCGTAAAAAAAGCCGACGGAGAGAAGGGCGATGTAAATGATATAAAGGCAAGAGATAATAAAGAATCTGTAAATTATATTATGCTTTCGCCAATTGAGGCTAAGGGTAAAGAGCTTTGCGCGCGTCTTGATTCGTTTCGAAACAGCGCTCTTGCTAATGTAAGCGGATTTGAAGCGAGTGTGATAAATGAATATTTAAGTACTGAGATTCCCGCAACTTCTATCTCCGCAGGAAGAAGCTGGCAATCGGCAATGTTTGAGAACGTGCCGGTATCTGCGGCTATCACTATTCTGACAAAGATGCAGGGTGATATAAGAAATGCCGAAGGGGAGGCTCTCAATGCATTGATTAATAAAGTTGACGAAGGCGATTTAAGGGTAAATCAAATTAATGCCTTTGTGATCCCTTCTTCAAAAAATGTGATGAAAGGCTCGAAATATTCGGCTCAGATAGTTCTTGCCGCTATAGACTCTACTCAGACACCTGTAATATACGTAAACGGATCTAAACTTGATGGCGAAAACGGTCATTATGAAGCTATAGCCTCGAGTGTAGGGACTCAGAGTATAGAGGGATATATTGAGGTTTCTCATCCGGGTGGTGAAAAAGAGCAGTTGCCGTTCCAGACATCTTATCTTGTGTCTGAACCCACTGCTACAGTTTCAAATACAATGATGAATGTGATGTATGCAGGCATAGATAACCCTGTAAGTATATCGGTGCCGGGCATTCCTAATGCACAAATGAACGCCTCGATGACTAACGGTTCGCTATCTCGCTCGGGCAACAGCTGGACGGCTAAGCCCTCCAAAGTGGGTACAGATGCCGTTATCACAGTTTCTGCTCAGTCGGAAGGCCGCTCTATGGTCGTAGCCAACTCTACGTTTCGTGTGCGTCAGCTGCCAGACCCAATGCCATTTATTCCATATACAGACGATAAAGGAAATCAAAATAAATATAAGGGAGGTTCAGGATTCTCAAAGGCTCTTCTTCTTAAAGCCGGTGGTCTCGGAGCTGCTATTGATGATGGATTTTTAAACGTAGATTTTAGGGTAATCTCTTTTGAAACAGTCTTTTTCGATTCGATGGGTAACGCATTGCCGGAGGTATCAGACGGAGCGTCATTCTCGCAAAGACAGAAAGACGCGCTTCGCCGCCTTAGTCGTGGCAAGCGATTCTATATCTCAAGGGTAAAAGCGGTAGGACCCGACGGTCTGGAGCGAACACTTACACCGATAGAGGTTATAATTAATTAAGCGAAGAATAATAAAATAAAGATATGAAAAGGATTATTCCACTGTTTTTGCTGATGTTTACTCAGGTGGTTTCCGCTCAGGTAGCGAGACGCACGGAGAACAGTGTCCCAAGAGGTACACGCGCGGAGTCTGCCACACCGGCCGTGCCCGCTATGTCTGTACGAGCTCAGGCTTTTTATGAGAATACCAATATGACTCCTGTCGAATCTCAGTGGTCGCGCACTATATACAGAGAGCTTGATCTTACAAAAGGGCCTAATGCCTCGCTGTTTTTTCCTGAAGATCCTATTGACGGTCAGACTAACCTGTTTCGTCTGATACTTAATCTTATCTCGGAAAATCATATTAATGCATACGAGTATCTTGACGGCAGAGAAATATTCACGGAAAAATTTGAGCTGAATACAAAGGATATGCTTGATAAATTTTATATAGTTTATGAAGAGAAACCGGGTAAAGGCGCACGTTCTGCATCTCAATATGTGATAGATGAGAATGACGTGCCGGCGGGGGAAGTGATGAGCTATTATATAAAAGAGAAATGGGAGTTTGATCAGCGTTCATCTCAGCTTGTTTCTTCTGTAGAGGCAATATGTCCCATACTGCATCGTACCGGAGATTTTGGCGGAGACGTAACAAAATATCCTATGTTCTGGATTAAGTATGAAAATATACGTCCGTATTTATCACAGCATCTGATTATGTCTGACGGCGTAAATAATACGAAGCGTTTTACATTTGAAGATTTCTTCGTGCTTCGTCAGTATGACGGCGACATATATAAGACAATGAATCTTCAGAATAAGTCGCTTATGCAACTTTATCCTAATGAGGATTCTCTTCAGTTGGCGCGCACTCGTATCGAAGCAGAACTGAAAGGTTTCGAAGAGTCATTGTGGATACCTACTCCATCAATGATCGAAGCGAAAGCTACTGCAAAGAAGAAACAGACGTTGGTAGCTACCTCCGTTACTCCTGATTCGATACCGGTAAATATTATAGTAGAGGAACCTGTCATAGAAAGGAGTACACGCCGTACAAACCCGAGAGTAGTTAAGACTAAAGAGGAAAAAGCTGCTGAGAAGGCGGAAAAGTCTTCTTCGAGAGCAGTTGCTGCTCCTGCGCGTTCGGTAAGAAGAACACGTTAAGGGGATCTTGTTACGATGTATATAATGATGATTTAATTAGAAATATAATATGAAGAGAGGCTGTCTGATATGGTTCAGACAGCCTCTTTTTTATGCAAAAATGAAAGGGATATCAAATCCTTTTCAAAAATCTCCCAACCAATAGTATATATGAATCAACGGTTGCCGGAAAGTGCAACAGCTGATTCCGACTTTGGAATCAACTGATTCCAAAGTCGGAAACGCCCGTTGCCGATATCGGCAACAGCCGTTGCACATATAGGTTTAGTTAGGGTATTTTTGATATGACTTCCATTAATGAGTATAAGGAGAGAGAGTAATAACATAAAGAAGAGGCTGTCTAAACATTTTATTGTTAGACAGCCTTCTTTCATATTATATATGCTGTGAATGTAATTTATTCAGATATTTCGTGCTTACTCATTGACAATTTTGCCTGTAATGAATAGGTATTATAAAAATTCTCAGGTGATTTCTTAGTGTTTATCTTTATTATCTTTTGAGATCGGAAGAGCTCACGTCTGAACTCCAGTCACCGCTCATTATCTCGTATGC
>CAMTOT010000149.1 GCA_947074165.1 uncultured Bacteroidales bacterium | reverse complement strand
CAATCAAAGTCGCACTTAAGTACGATCCGATTAACAAAGTTAACGCAATCAAAAAGCTGATCAGAGTATCAACTCCAGGTTTGCGTCAATATGTTGGCTACAAAGATATGCCTCGTGTATTGAATGGTTTAGGTATCGCTATCTTATCTACATCTAAAGGTGTAATGACAGATAAAGAGGCTTCTGAACTGAAAGTTGGTGGAGAAGTAATTTGTTACATTTACTAATTGTATAGGAGGTTTATATTATGTCAAGAATAGGTAAATTACCAATCGCTATACCAAGTGGTGTAACAGTAACCGTAAACGGTAACGAAGTAGTAGTAAAAGGGTCTAAAGGCGAGCTTTCTCAGTCTATAAACTCTGATATTAAAGTCGAAGTTGTTGACGGACAGGTTCTTGTAACACGTCCGACTGATAATAAAGAACATCGTGCATTACACGGTTTGTATCGTGCTCTAATCAACAATATGGTAATCGGTGTTTCTCAAGGTTACAAAAAAGAGATGGAACTTGTAGGTGTGGGTTACCGCGCAAACAACAACGGTCAGGCTCTTGAGTTGTCTTTGGGTTACTCACACAACATTGTGTTCCAGTTGCCAACAGAGATTAAAGTAGAGACTAAATCTGAGAGAAACAAAAACCCGCTTATCATCCTTGAGTCAGCTGACAAACAGCTTATTGGCCAGGTATGCTCAAAGATCCGTTCTTTCCGCAAACCTGAACCTTACAAAGGTAAAGGTATCAAGTTCGTTGGTGAGGTTATTCGCAGAAAATCTGGTAAATCAGCCGGAGCTAAGTAATTCACGTAAAATGAGATTATCATGACAACGAAGAAAGAAAGAAGACTTAAGATCAAACGTCGCATTCGTGGCAAAATTTCTGGTACAGCATCACGTCCTCGTATGACTGTATACAGAAGTAACAAACAGATATATGTGCAGGTAATTGATGACCTAACTGGTAAAACTCTTGCTTCTGCATCTTCTCTTAAAATGGAAGGTGCAGCAAAATCAGAGCTTGCTGGTAAAGTAGGTGAAGAAATTGCAAAGAAAGCACAGTCAGCAGGTATCGAAACAGTCGTATTTGACCGTAACGGATTCCTGTATCACGGAAGAATCAAAGCATTAGCAGAAGCTGCTCGTAATGGCGGACTTAAATTTTAATGAACATGGCAGGAGTAAATAATAGAGTAAAAAATGCCAACGATATCGAGTTGAAAGACAGATTGGTGGCAATCAACCGTGTTACTAAAGTAACAAAAGGTGGTCGTACATTTAGTTTTTCTGCAATCGTAGTGGTTGGTAATGAAGACGGCATCGTAGGATGGGGTCTTGGAAAAGCGAGCGAGGTAACAACTGCTATCGCGAAGGGTGTTGAAGCTGCTAAAAAGAACCTTATCAAGGTTCCTGTTCTTAAAGGAACTATTCCACACGAACAGATCGCTAAATTCGGCGGTGCAGAAGTACTTATCAAACCAGCATCTCACGGTACAGGGGTTAAAGCCGGTGGTGCGATGCGTGCAGTTCTTGAGAGCGTAGGTGTGACCGACGTACTTGCAAAATCAAAAGGTTCTTCAAATCCTCATAACCTTGTTAAAGCTACAATCGAAGCTTTATCAGAATTGAGAGATGCGAAAACTGTAGCTCAGAATCGCGGAGTGTCAATCAATACAGTGTATAACGGTTAATTGAAAAGCAAATGGCAACAATAAAGATTAAACAGACAAAAAGTAGAATCAAGTGCCCTGCTAATCAGAAACGCACACTTGATGGACTTGGTTTAAGAAAAATGAACCAGGTTGTAGAACATGAAGCTAATGCTCAGATTCTGGGTATGGTTGAGAAAGTTAAACATTTGGTTACTATCGTAGAGTAATTCATAGTTCAAATTAGATAAAATATTAAAGTATGAACTTGAGTAATTTAAAACCCGCTGAAGGGTCTGTCAAAACCAGAAAGAGAATTGGACGTGGTACTGGTTCAGGTTTAGGTGGAACTTCAACTCGCGGTCACAAAGGAGCGAAATCAAGATCTGGTTACAGCAAAAAAATCGGTTTTGAAGGTGGTCAAATGCCTTTACAACGTCGTTTACCTAAATTTGGTTTCAAGAATATCAATCGTGTAGAATATAAAGCAATCAATATTGAGGTGCTTCAGGAACTTGCAACAGCTAAAAATCTTTCTAAGATCGATCTTGCTGCTCTGAAAGCTGCGGGCTTTATTTCTTCAAATCAGTTAGTTAAAATTTTAGGTAAAGGTACATTATCTGTGAAGTTAGAGGTAGAAGCTAACGCTTTCTCTAAAACAGCAGAAGATGCTATCGTTGCCGCAGGTGGAACAGTAGTTAAAATCTAAAGATACATGAGAGCAGTAGAAACTATAAAAAATATTTGGAAGATTGAGGATTTGAGAAATCGAATCCTCACTACAATACTACTTGTAATGATATTCCGTTTCGGGTCGTTTGTAGTTCTTCCGGGTATAGATACACAGGCATTAGATGCGCTGGCAAGTCAAACAAAAGAGGGTCTTTTAGCGTTGTTGGATATGTTTTCCGGAGGTGCGTTTTCAAATGCATCAGTATTCGCTTTAGGTATTATGCCGTATATCTCGGCATCTATCGTAATCCAGCTTTTAGCAATAGCGGTACCATATTTCCAAAAATTGCAAAAAGAAGGAGAAAGTGGAAGAAGAAAAATGAACGACTATACGCGTTATTTGACAATAGCAATCTTGTTGTTTCAAGGCCCGTCGTATTTGATGAACTTACACACTCAGGCTCCTCAGGCAATGCCTCAGGGATGGTGGTTTATAGTTTCTTCTACTGTTATTCTTGCAGCAGGCAGTATGTTTATCATGTGGCTGGGAGAGAGAATAACTGATAAAGGTGTCGGAAACGGTATCTCATTCATTATTCTTGTGGGTATTATTGCCCGATTACCGCAATCTTTACTTCAGGAGTTGACTTTAAGTCAGACTCGTGCCGGAGGAGTGGTAATGTTCCTTGCTGAAATAGTATTCTTACTATTCGTGATCGCTGCTTGTATTCTTTTAGTACAAGGTACAAGACGAATTCCTGTACAATATGCTAAGAGAATAGTTGGAAACAAACAATACGGTGGCGCTCGTCAGTATATTCCTTTAAAGGTAAATGCTGCCGGCGTTATGCCAATCATCTTTGCTCAGGCAATCATGTTTATCCCATTGACCCTTGCTGGTTTTTCTTCAAGTGATATGGCTCGCGGATTCTGGTCTGCGTTTATGGATAATACAGGATTCTGGTACAATTTTGTATTTGCATTTTTGATTATTGTTTTCACATATTTCTACACTGCGATTACTATCAATCCAACCAATATGGCTGAAGAATTGAAACGCAACAACGGATTTATTCCGGGAATTAAACCAGGTAGAAAAACAGTTGAGTATCTTGAAACAATCACTTCAAGACTTACTCTACCGGGTTCATTCTTTTTGGCAATTGTGGCTATCATGCCTTCTTTTGCTAGAATAGCAGGTGTTTCAGGTGAGTTTTCACAATTCTTTGGAGGTACATCACTGCTTATCTTAGTTGGTGTTGTATTGGATACACTACAACAAGTGGAAAGTCATTTGTTGATGCGCCATTATGATGGACTCCTTAAATCCGGAAGGATCAAAGGAAGAACAGGAGCTGTAGCAGCATATTAAGTTTTTATAAAAGATGATTTATCTTAAAACAGACGAAGAAATAGAGTTGATGCGAGAGAGTAATATCTTGGTTGGTAAAACTCTTGGCGAAGTCGCTAAGTGGATTAAACCGGGTGTTACGACGCTTAAACTTGATCAGATAGCAGAACAGTTTATCAGAGATAATGGAGCAATTCCAGGATTCAAGGGTTATGGCGGTTTTCCGTCAACCCTTTGTATCTCGGTAAACGAAAATGTTGTTCATGGATTCCCTTCAAACTATGAGCTAAGAGACGGAGATGTTGTCTCTGTTGACTGTGGAGTGGTTTTGAATGGTTTTAATGGTGACTCTGCCTATACTTTCCCAGTAGGAGAGATTGAGGAAAATGTTCTTAAGTTATTGAGAACTACGAAAGAATCACTATCTTTGGGGGTTGCTAAGGCAATTCCGGGAAATAGAATTGGTGATATCGGCTCTACAATACAGGAATATTGCGAATCAAAAGGCTATTCAGTTGTCAGAGAATTGTGCGGTCACGGTATTGGAAAAAAATTACACGAAGACCCTGAAGTTCCAAATTATGGCCGAAGAGGTTCTGGGACTTTGTTAAAACCGGGTATGTGTATTTGCATTGAACCGATGATAAACCTTGGTTCAAAAAATATTGTGATGGAAAAGGATGGTTGGACAGTCCGTACTAAGGATAGAAAGCCTTCTGCACACTATGAGCATGCAGTTGCAGTTACTGCACAAGGAGCTGATGTTTTATCGACATTCAGTTTTATTGAGGATGTTTTAGGAGAAAGATTTATTTAAAAACGATTTATATTATATGGCTAAACAAGCAGCAATCGAACAAGATGGTACAATCGTAGAAGCATTGTCAAATGCAATGTTTCGTGTAGAATTAGAAAACGGGCATGAGATCACAGCTCACATTTCAGGTAAAATGAGAATGCACTACATTAAAATTTTACCGGGAGATAAAGTAAGAGTGGAGATGTCGCCTTATGATTTGTCCAAAGGAAGAATTGCTTTTAGATATAAATAACAAACAAAAGATATGAAAGTAAGAGCATCATTGAAAAAGCGTACACCGGATTGCAAAATCGTTAGAAGAAATGGCCGCTTGTACATTATTAACAAGAAAAATCCTAAGTATAAACAACGTCAAGGATAATTTATTATTTTTGCAAAAATAAATCATTCGAATATATGGCTATAAGAATAGTTGGGGTCGATCTGCCACAGAATAAAAGAGGCGAAATTGCATTGACCTACATTTATGGTATCGGTCGTAGCGCTGCTAATACCATTTTAGAAAAGGCCGGTGTTGACAAAAACATCAAAGTAAAAGACTGGTCTGATGATCAAGCATCTAAGATTCGTGAGATCATCGGTGCTGATTTTAAAGTTGAAGGTGATCTTCGTTCAGAAGTTCAGCTTAATATCAAACGTCTGATGGACATCGGTTGTTACCGTGGTGTTCGTCACCGTATTGGTCTTCCTCTAAGAGGACAGAGCACTAAAAATAATGCTCGTACTCGTAAGGGTAAAAAGAAAACAGTTGCTAACAAGAAAAAAGCTACTAAATAATAAGAGTTGATATGGCAAAGAAAACAGTCGCAGCAAAAAAGAGAAACGTAAAAGTTGATGCTATTGGGCAGGTGCATATTCATTCTTCATTCAATAACATTATTGTTTCTCTTGCAAATGGTGAAGGACAGGTGATCTCTTGGTCTTCAGCTGGTAAGATGGGATTCAGAGGTTCTAAAAAGAATACTCCGTACGCAGCTCAGATGGCAGCACAGGATTGTGCAAAAGTTGCTTACGACCTTGGATTGAGAAAAGTTAAAGCATACGTAAAAGGACCAGGTAACGGACGTGAGTCTGCTATTCGTACTATTCATGGTGCTGGTATCGAAGTAACTGAAATCGTTGATGTTACTCCACTACCTCACAATGGTTGTCGTCCTCCTAAAAGAAGAAGAGTTTAATATTTACATCTCTTTTTATTAGAATCTTGGATTGTGAATAGATTGCACTATCTCCTCTCTGTAATCGCGGCTGCACGATTCCGGGTTCTATTTAAATTTTATTTTATTAAAAGTCTATAGAAATGGCAAGATATACCGGACCTAGAACAAGAATCGCTCGTAAATTTGGCGAAGCTATCTTCGGACCAGATAAGGTTCTTTCTAAAAAAAATTATCCTCCCGGACAGCATGGCGTAAATAAAAGAAGAAAAACTTCTGAATACGGCATCCAGTTACGCGAGAAACAAAAAGCGAAATATACATACGGTGTTTTGGAAAAACAGTTCCGCAACTTGTTTGAAAAAGCATCTCGTACTAAAGGTATTAAAGGTGAGGTTTTACTTCAGTTCCTTGAAGCAAGACTTGATAATGTAGTATATCGTATGGGTATTGCTCCTACAAGAGCTGCTGCTCGTCAGCTTGTGTCACACAAACATATCACAGTTGATGGTAAAGTAGTAAACATCCCTTCTTACTCTGTAAAACCAGGTCAAATTGTAGGTGTTCGCGTTAAATCAAAATCACTAGAAGTGATTGCTGATTCTCTATCAGGTTTCAACCACAGCAAGTATGCTTGGATTGAATGGGATTCTGCTTCAATGAGCGGTAAATTCCTTCACTTACCAGAGAGAGCGGATATTCCTGAAAATATTAAAGAACAGTTGATCGTAGAATTGTATTCTAAATAATAATTGATTCCATGGCGATATTAGCATTTCAAAAACCCGATAAAGTATTAATGTTGGAGGCGGATCAATTCTTCGGAAAATTCGAGTTTAGACCGTTGGAGCCAGGTTATGGTATTACAATTGGTAATGCTTTGCGCCGTATACTCCTTTCTTCACTGGAAGGCTTTGCTATCACTTCAATTCGCATTGATGGTGTTGAGCATGAGTTTTCAACAATCCCCGGAGTAATCGAAGACGTTACTAACATTATTCTGAATCTGAAACAGGTTCGTTTCAAACAAATTGTTGAAGAGATCGAAAGTGAGAAAGTCACTATTAGTGTTTCGGGTTCGGAAGTGTTTAAGGCAGGAGACATCGGCAAATATCTTACAGGATTTGAGGTATTGAACCCTGAGTTAGTGATTTGTCGCATGGATTCAAGTGCAAGTTTTCAGATTGATCTAACAATTAACAAAGGACGTGGTTATGTTCCGGCTGACGAAAACCGTAACGATAACGATGAGGTCTCTGTTATTCCTATCGATTCAATTTATACTCCGATAAGAAACGTTAAGTATACAATCGAAAATTTCCGCGTTGAGCAGAAAACAGACTACGAAAAATTAATACTTGAAATTACGACCG
>CAMTOT010000148.1 GCA_947074165.1 uncultured Bacteroidales bacterium | reverse complement strand
AGATCATACGATCATTTTGTTTTGTAATGCAACGCCGACCACGTAGAACTACCCCAGGCCGTACACTCTTTCCCTACACGACGCTCTTCCGATCTATTTTAGTCTGAAATCATATCTGAACCTAAAAAGCAGATAGATTATATCAGTCCGAAAATCGTAATTTTTAATCTCATAATGGAAAAAAAATCGCATCGTTTGATGCAATAAATCGCATCGTCGATACTATTTATTGCATCAGACGATGCGAAAATAAGTATCAAACGATGCGATTTTTTTTCCATTATGAGAATTAATTTTTCAAATTATAATCATTTATTTTCGTCGAGAAGACGCATTTTCATATTATAATATTTACGAGTCATATCCATATAATGTTTGTGCGGATTCTCAAAGCGTTGTTCCTCTTCCCATATTTCATTGTTAAGTTGATATTCCACGTAATCTCTAATCTCCTCAAGAGAGCATTTCGGGATTACCCTTTTACCATTAATAATAACTGGTTGCTGAAGTTCTTTTGCCGAGCAATTTACAAAAGCACGCTTCTTCCATGGTTTTTCCGGATCAACGTATTCGAAAGGTTTGCTCATATCGATTGTTTCATCTGCGCAAGCTATCAGATCAGCTATCGCGTTGCCTGTTTCGCTGTAAATACGGTATATCTTTTTTATATCCGGGTTTGTAATTTTCTCTACTGTTTCTGATAGTTTGATTCGCGGTTCCAGTATATCGTTTTTTTCGACTGCCGCAATCTTATAAACGGCGCCAAAAGTAGGATCACTTTTCGCTGTAATCATTCTTTCTCCCACACCAAAAGAATCTATACATCCGCCCTGATTAATAATAGATGTTATAGTATATTCATCGAGGCTGTTTGATGCTGTTATCCGACAATCATGTAGCCCTGCATCATCAAGCATCTTTCTCACTTTCTTTGATAAATAAGCTATGTCTCCGGAGTCAAGTCGTACGCCTTTTAATCTTTTGCCCATAGGGTGGAGCACCTCGTTTGCCACACGTATAGCATTAGGGACTCCTGAGTTTAAAGTGTCGTAAGTATCCACAAGCAGCGTTGTCGAATCAGGATAGTTACGGGCGTATCTGCTAAATGCTTCGTATTCGTTTTTATAATACATTATCCAGCTGTGTGCCATCGTGCCAACAACAGGGATGCCGAATTTCTCTCCGGCAATAACTGTCGCAGTCGCTTTTACTCCGCCTATATACGCTGCTCTCGCTCCGTATATGGCTGCGTCAAAATTGTGCGCTCTCCTTGCTCCGAAATCAGCGACTGGTCTGCCCGCAGAAGCTCTTACTATCCTGCGTGCCTTTGTAGCTATAAGAGTCTGGTGATTAATCTGAGTGAGCAGAGCTGTCTCTATTAGCTGAGCATCAATAAGCGGGGCTATAACTGTGATAAGCGGTTCGTTAGGATATGCTATTGTGCCTTCTCTGAACGAGTAAATATCGCCTCTAAAGCGGAAATTCCTTAAGAATTTGAGAAATTCATCATTAAAAAGATTTAGGGATCGCAGATATTCAATATTATCGTCATTGAAATGAATGTTTTCTATATATTCTATTATTTGCTCAAGACCGGCAAATATAGTAAAGCCCCCGCTGTCAGGGTTTTTACGATAGAAAAGATCAAAAACTACGCGATTGTCCGTATTATCCTCCATGAAGTAACCATTTGCCATCGTCAGTTCATAAAGGTCCATCATCATGCTGATATTTCTTTTGTCAAACTGTGTCATATTCATCTGTGGGGTGTATTAAATTATTTCTATCTGACACAATTTCATCGCATTAAGTGCATTGATGTGATTGTCGGGCGTGGTGCCGGCACAACATGAGGAATCTACCGATATATTAACCTCCGGCATTGCAGCTTTAAGTATCATTGCGTTATTAATGACGCATATATCTGTACATATCCCTATCAATTGTATTGACTTAATATCTTTTAGCGTCGCTAAGTGATTAGCAAGTTCAATCGAACCAAAGCCTCCTTTTTGATATATCTTACATCCCTCGCTATCTAACTGAGGGTGTAATTGCCATCCGTGTGTGTCTTTTACACAATGTATTATAGGAAGGTTTACCCCCTCTTGTGTAGAAAGATAATCGTGGCTATGAGTATCCATTGTGAAAACAACTAAATCACCGTTGTCTTTGTATTGTTTGATTTTATCTTTTGCTTTATCGGTAATAGAGACTGCTTGTGGTGTACCCAGTGCTCCATCGATAAAGTCATTTTGCATGTCTATTACAACTAATATATTCATATGGATTTAATTTTCTTCGAAATTTAAGTTTTGTCTTACCTTTTGATAATGAAAAAACGAGTAAAAGCCGTAAAAATAACTAATATAAATTGATGAAAGAGAACAAAGCAGGTTTATAAGAGTTAAAATATAAAGGCGTAGTCTTATTTGCGAAACAATTTAAATGGGTTAATATGAAAAGGTTTTATTCGACAATAATTATTTGCATCGCTGTATGTGCTGTTTTGTTTTTTGTGGCCTGGGATGGTAACGGAAATAATGGTAATGATAATGGCAATTATGGATATTATGGGATGGGGCCCGGCATGATGTATGGGTATGGTAACGGTTATTACGGTCCTGGTATGATGGGTGGTTATTGGCAGGATAATGACTACTATCGTAATGCTCGCAACTCTCTTAATCTTAATAATGAACAGCAAAACAGGTGGAATAACGCAATTGAAACAGGACGTGATAATCACAGGCAGATTAATGATTCAATCAATCATTATGTAAGTCAGATAAGACGGCTTGAAGAAAGACGTTCGCCTTATTTGCAGCAGGATATGGAAGCTATAAAACAAATACTTACTCCCGAACAGTACACCAGATTTCTTGAAAAATTGCTTTATAATAAATAATGTGATTAATGTGGATTGAAGATAAAAGGTGAAAACATTACTGACAGATAATGTTTTCACCTTTTGTTATTATATAATTAATGCACTCTTTTCCATCTCTGTGATCTGCTGAAAGGCCCTATAGATCCTTTTACGATTAGAATATCGCTGTCTTTTGGATCTAATCTGACCGAACAGTCATATGTTTTACCATTTTGAGGGTCTGTTATTTTTCCGTCTTTATATTCATTCCCCTGTTTTACCAGATCTTCAATAACATTCATTCCTATGATTGGCTTATTTTTCTTATCGCCTTTGCATTCAACGCATAGAGCGTTTTCCGGCTTAGTGTTGTCCGGTAAATTATATAAATCTGTAATTTTCGCAAAATACTTGCCATCTGTCTTGTAAATTTCAACCTGTGACTTCTGAGTCTTTGTTTTTTCATCGAATGTATTCCATTTCCCGAGTATTGTCTGACCATTTGCAAGTTGTGTGCAAATAAACATGAGGATAATAATAACCTGCTTCATAAATAAACTATTATTTGTTAGAATAGAAAAATTTGTATTTAAAACACCGTAAATATAGTATTGTTTAATATAAATATATCAAGAATTTTAAGTGTCATTTTTATTAATATAAATGTCATTATTTGAGTTGTATAGATTTTCAATGAATTATTTTTACATTCTCTTATGATTTAGATAGTTACCTTATATTTGATTTTAATTTAACATGAAACACAATTGTATTTTATTTACTTTACTGTTTTCGGCAACTTCAATCAGCGCCAGGAATTATTATATGTCAGTAGACGGAGATGACGGTAATGATGGGACAATCACATCCCCATTTAAGTCACTTTCGCATGCGCAAAGTATCGTAATCCCCGGTGATACTGTATTTATAAGAGGAGGCAGATATGTAATATCAGAGAGTGAAATAATGAAAGATGACGGCTTGTATGCACGAGTGTTTGATCTGTCAAAAAGTGGAACCGATAGGGATCGTATATGCTACTGGGGGTATCCTGGTGAACGACCGGTGTTTGATTTGTCGCATGTAAAGCCGGAAGAGCGTCGAGTTAGCGTATTTTATGTAACCGGATCATATCTTCATTTTAAAAATTTTGAAATAATTGGCACTCAGGTTACTATTAAGGGGCATACTCAGTCTGAGTGCGTAAGCGCAAGGGGAGGCAGTAATAATATTTTTGAACACCTTGCTATGCATGACGGCATGGCTATTGGGTATTACCAAAAAGAGGGTAGTGATAATCTGGTGCTTAACTGTGACGCTTATAACAACTATGATGATTACTCTGAAGGTCCAAAGGGTGGGAATGTGGATGGATTTGGCGGTCATTTGTCAAAAGAGTATTTTACAGGAAATGTGTTCAGAGGATGTCGGGCATGGTGGAATAGTGATGACGGTTTTGACCTGATTAATTGTAAGGCTTCATTTACGATTGAAAATTGTTACTCTTTTTATAACGGATATAAACCAGGTACAAAAAATCCTGCAGGTGATGGTACCGGATTTAAAGCAGGAGGATATGGTATGTCTGATAATCCGAAAGTTCCCTCAGAAATTCCTATGCACGTTGTTAGGAATTGTCTTGCTTTTTATAATAAGAATAAAGGGTTTTACTCAAATCATCACCTTGGGGGTATTATGTGGATTAATAATACCGGGTATATGAACCCTTCAAATTTTTGTATGCTTAATAGAATATCTGCGGATGTAAAAGAGGATACGGACGGATATGGGCATTTAATAAAACATAACTTGTCTTTTGCTCCACGTATGTCAGAAAAACATATAGTTGATGTAAATTATGATCTGTGTGAAATCGAGAATAATAGTTTTTTTTCGGATGAAATTAACATTTCGGCAAATGATTTTGTTTCACTTGATGTTGATTTAATGATGGTTGAGCGAGGCAAAGACGGGTGTTTGCCTGATATAGATTTCTTAAAAGCAAAATCAGAAAGCAAAGCAGCACAGTATAATATGGGCTACTCCTGTGAGCAGGCAAGCGATAATGCCGGTCTGTAAAGTAAATTCTGATGTTTTAAATAGCCCTGCGCTTAACTATTGTGTTGTTATTCCGAACAAAAACGTAATTGAAATGTATATCTGTATATTTCAATTGCGTTTTTTATGAAGAAAATAGTGTTACTGCGTCATGGTGAAAGTGTCTGGAATAAGGAAAACCGATTTACAGGCTGGACGGATATTGATTTGACAGATAAAGGTGTTGCGGATGCTGCTCAAGCCGGGTTGCAAATGAAAGATAATGGTTTAGTCTTTGATATAGCATATACATCATTTTTGAAAAGAGCCGTTAAAACACTTGATATAGTATTGGATAAAATGGATCTTGACTGGATACCTGTAGGAAAAAGCTGGAGGCTTAATGAGAAGCATTACGGCACATTACAAGGTTTGAATAAAACAGAGACTGCATCTAAGTATGGGGAACGTCAGGTTTTATTGTGGAGAAGGAGTTTTGATGTGGCTCCCGAACCACTGGATGTCGACGATAACCGTAATCCAAGAAAAGAGATCAGATATAAAAGTGTGCCATGGGATGAGATTCCGCTGACGGAATCACTGAAAGACACTATAGCCCGCACTATCCCGTATTGGGAGTGTGAAATCTATCCTCAGCTAACGATGTATGATCAGATACTCGTAGTCGCTCACGGCAATAGTCTGAGGGGTATAATAAAATATCTGAAAAATATATCAGATGATGATATTGTAAATCTTAATTTACCCACAGCTATTCCTTATGTTTTCGAATTTGATGATAAACTAAACCTGGTAAAAGATTATTTTATCGGAGATCCGGAACAGATTAATAAACTTATGCAAGAGGTTGCGTCGCAAGCTCAGAAATAGGATATTCTATAATGAACTCAGCTCCGGCTGTATATCTTTCATTGAGATATATTTTACCTCCTGTTTTTTCTGTCAGTGATCGGCATATAGGAAGTCCGAGTCCGACGCCTTGCGTAAACTCATTTAGTTTTTCGAATCTTTCAAATATTAGTTCTTTTTTATTTATGGGAATTCCGCATCCGGTATCTTTAATTGATATGATTATACTGGATGCTGTTTTATACTCAGTTATTGCCACCCAACCGCTTTCAGTAAACCTGATAGCATTTTCAAGTAAAAGAGATATTATCTGAATGAATTTATATTTGTCTGTTTTTAAGTTTATGTCGCATTCGGCTCTGCGATGAATTACATCAATCTTTTTGTCTCCGCTATTATTGAATTTATAACATAGCTCACTCAATTCGTAAGATATATTTACGTCAGAAAATGTAAAAATCATAGCGCCGGCATCGAGTCTGCTCAATTCAAGAATGTTGTTTATAAGATTTAGCAATATAGAGGAATTGTATTTTATTATTTGCGCGAATTTTTTTTGTCTACTACCGTCTATAGTTAAGCTTGATATTAATTCACTGAAACCAACAATAGAGTTTAAAGGCGTACGGATTTCGTGGCTCATGTTTGCGAGGAATGAGCTTTTTAGTCTGTTACTTTCTTCGGTCTTATTTCTTGCGTTTTCAAGCAGTAGTTTGGCTTTTAGCAGACTTCTCTTGTC
This sequence comes from uncultured Bacteroidales bacterium, assembly GCA_947074165.1. Classification (GTDB taxonomy): domain Bacteria; phylum Bacteroidota; class Bacteroidia; order Bacteroidales; family JAUNSR01; genus JAUNSR01. The sequence goes on along the minus strand of CAMTOT010000148.1, from coordinate 526 downwards.
TTTTAATAATTCTGCTCTTGCCATTCGTAGTTTTTCTTTCGCTTTTTCAGACCTAAAGTGAAAATATATCATTATTACTATAATCAGAAAAACAATAGTTCCTATTATAAGAGATATCTCATAGATGGTCTTTTGTCTTTCAATCTCAAGTGCGGCAGCATGCCCCTTCATAGAGGTCATTTCTTCGTTTAAAAAGAGATTGTCGATATCATGTGATAGATTCTTATCCAGTTCTTCACGTTTTTCGTCATATAATTTCTTTAAAATTTCGTTAGATAATTCGTATTGGCCTAAAGCCGCAAGAATCTTTGATTTTCTAAGATGCAGAGATTTGTTGTTAGGTCTTATTTCTAAAGCTCTGTTTATAGCAAAAAGCGCATTTTTGAAATCTTTATTATAAATATAATATTTAGAGAATGCGTTATGCATAAGCATTTCAACATACCAGTCGTTTACCGGTTCTGAAGCGTATGTGGCTTGGCAGGATGAAGTAAAAAATGTAAGAAATACTATTAAATAAAAACGA
>CAMTOT010000147.1 GCA_947074165.1 uncultured Bacteroidales bacterium | reverse complement strand
GCAGAGATAACATTTAAAGAGAAAACTTACAATTTCGGAACTTTCAGCGAAGAACCTGGGAAAGTTACAACTGAGTTTGAGTTTACAAATACCGGAAGCGCTCCTTTACTGATCACACGCACAGCGGCTTCTTGCGGATGTACTACTCCGGAATATCCTAAAGAACCTATTGCGCCGGGCAAGAACGGTAAAATATCTGTTACCTATAACGCGACAGGTCGTCCGGGTTCATTCGCCAAGACCGTGTATGTATTCGCAAACACAGATCCTGAGAAAACATCTCTTGTCATAAAAGGTAATGTCAATCCAAAAGAAGCGTCGAAAGAGGACCAGTATCCTCGCCAGATAAGTAAAAACTTAAGAATCAACGATAGAAATCTGCCTTTCTTCGATGTATATATCGATACTCCGAAAACACAGACTCTTGGCGTATTAAATACTTCTGAGAAAGAGATGGAAATAGAGTTTTACAATGTTCCGAAACACGTTTCCGTAAAAATGTCTCCAAGCAAACTTGCACCGGGCGAAGAAGGTACTGTAGAGGTTACTTATAATGCCGGAAAAGCAAAAGACTGGGGTATGAAACGTGACTTCTTCTGCGTTAATTATGTAGGTCAGGAAAGAGATGATATTCTCAACAAAGTAAATATCTCGGCTGATATACGCGAGAACTTTGAGATGCTTTCTGAAAAAGAATTAACTGAAGCACCTGTATTCAACGCCTCGTCTACATCGCTTAATTTCGGTGTTGTAAAGAACAAAAGCTCAAGGAGCATCACTTTGCAGAATGACGGGAAATCTAAATTACTAATTCGTAAGATTAAAAATGATTCAAGATCTATAATCTGTGATTTGCCAAAGACAAGCCTTAACCCGGGTGAGACAATGGACCTGACAGTAACCGTAGATCCTGGCAAAGCAGATTCAAGAAGCATTAATGACCGAATTTATATAATAACAAACGCTCCGGGCAACCCAAGCTTATCATTTAAAGTACTCGGAGTTATTGACTAACTTATCTTTTACACACACGAATGAATCACATTGAGAACGACGAACAATATAAAGGGCTGGCAGTAAACAAGGGAGTGGCTTCACCGCCAACGATTAATCCCTATCTAAAAAAACAAAGAAGAGAACGTAAACCCGAATATTCCGTAAACGAATATGTAGAGGGTATACTAAAAGGAGATATAACGATACTTAGTCAGGCTGTTACTCTCGTAGAGAGCACACTTCCCCAACACAGCAAGATAGCGCAAGAGGTCATTGAAAAATGTTTACCTCACAGCGGCAACTCATTAAGAATAGGTATTACCGGAGTTCCCGGTGGAGGTAAAAGCACCTCCATCGATAGCTTCGGTATGCATCTTATGGCCAGGAATAAAAAACTGGCAGTCCTTGCCATAGATCCGAGCAGTGAACTCACTAAAGGGAGTATATTAGGAGACAAAACAAGAATGGAACAGCTATCCATTCAAAAGAATGCATTCATACGCCCCTCTCCTTCCGCCGGGTCACTCGGTGGTGTAGCGAGAAAGACACGCGAAACAATCATACTGTGCGAAGCCGCAGGCTTTGACACTATTTTCGTGGAAACCGTTGGCGTGGGTCAGTCTGAAACTGCGGTTCGCTCTATGGTAGACTTCTTCCTTCTTATTCAGCTTGCCGGCACGGGAGATGAACTGCAGGGCATAAAGCGTGGCATAATGGAGATGGCAGACGCTATAATCATAAACAAAGCTGACGGTAATAATGTAGATAAAGCAAAACTTGCCGCAGGACAGTTTCGCAACGCGCTTCACCTGTTTCCGCCTACTGAATCCGGATGGATACCCAAAGTACTTACCTACTCCGGATATTATGGCACAGGCATTAAGGATATCTTTGATATGATCGACGAATATGAAAGTATGGCAAGAGAGAGCGGATATTTCCTTCACAAACGCAATCAGCAAAACAAATACTGGATGTATGAGACCATAGATGAACAACTGAAAGATCATTTCTATGGAAATCCGGAAATAAAGGCTATAATTGAAAATAAGGAAGGTCTTGTAATGGGTGGAGAAGTAAGTTCATTTATAGCAGCAAAAGATATATTAGACAGATACTTTAAAAGTATATAGTTTTAATATCTGACAGAAGCATAAAACCCAAATCCGCAACAATATAAAAAGCGAGATGCGTAAAAACGCACCTCGCTTTTTTATTACAATATTTTTTATTTAAAATCAGATAGACAAAATACGCAATGTATTAAGCAGCTCTCTGTTTATTGGCTTGTCGTTTTTAATAGCCTTATTAAACGGCACATAAACTATCTGATCGTTCTCCACTCCTATCATAACATTACGTTGATCGTCAAGAAGAGCATCAATAGCGGCAGCACCCATACGACTTGCCAGGATTCTGTCAAACGCTGAAGGAGATCCACCACGCTGAATATGACCAAGGATAGTCACACGTACATCATATTGCGGATACTCATTCTTAACACGCTCTGCCATAGCTATAGCACCGCCTGTGATCGGACTTTCTGCTACAAGAACAATACTTGAGTTCTTTGATTTACGGAACCCCTGAGAAATAAGCTCTCCCAACTGGTCAGTTTCAGTAGCGATTTCCGGTATAATAGCAGCTTCACAACCGGTAGCGATAGCTCCGTTAAGAGCAAGGAAACCGGCATCACGCCCCATTACTTCGATAAAAAACAAACGCTCATGAGAAGTAGCCGTATCACGGATTTTATCAACCGCGTCCATTATCGTATTAAGAGCAGTATCATAACCGATAGTGCTATCCGTACCGAAAAGGTCATTGTCAATAGTACCAGGAAGACCCACAATAGGAAAGTTAAATTCTGAAGCGAAAATACGCGCTCCCGTCAATGAACCGTCTCCACCGATGCATACCAACGCGTCGATATCATGTTTCTTTATCGTCTCGTAAGCCTGCATACGCCCTTCCGGAGTCATAAACTCCTTACAGCGCGCTGTTTTCAGAATTGTACCCCCACGACCGATAATATTACTCACGTTCTGTGTTTTAAACTCTTCTATCTCGTCTGTTATCAAACCTTTATATCCGCGATAAATCGCTTTTACTTTTAGCCCATTATAAATTGCTGCACGAGTAACAGCTCTTACAGCTGCATTCATACCCGGGGCATCTCCACCCGAAGTTAAAATACCAACACATTTAATTGCACTCATACCTAAATATTTACCTTAGTATAATATAATACCTGTTTTCGTTTCAAATTTAATAATAAAAATCGACAAATTGACGCTTTTACACACAATTGTATTACAAAGAAATGACAATATGCCATCAAAATAAGAAATAACAGTACTAAATGTTTTCTCTGACGCTATCTTCAACCTTTTCCATAAGCCATTTCGGGGTAGATGTAGCACCACAAATACCAACCGATTGCGCTCCCCTGAAAAATTCAGGTAATATTTCCGTTTCGTCAGAAATAAGAAAAGAGTTTTTATTCACTTTCAGACACTCATCATAAAGAGCCTTTCCATTAGAGCTTTTTTTACCGCTCACAAAAAGTATCACATCATGATTGGCGGCAAACACACGTATATTAGGCATACGATTAGCCACCTGACGACAAATAGTATCATAGTAATGAAATTGCGCGTCATCACTTATACGGTCATTAATCTCAGATACAATATCCATAAAATGATCAATCGCCTTTGTCGTCTGCGAGAATAAAGTTATATCCTTATTAAAATCCACCTTATCAAGGTCTTTTATACTTTCTATGACGATAGCATTCGCGTCCGTCTGCCCGACAAGACCATTAACCTCCGCATGCCCCGTTTTCCCGAAAATAAGAATCTGCACACCTTCTTTATGCATCTCGTCATACACCTTCTTTATCTTCTTTTGCAGCTGCAGTACAACCGGACAAGTAGCGTCAATAATAGTAATATTATTTTTTCTTGCCAATTGATATGTCTCAGGCGGCTCACCATGAGCGCGAAGAAGCACTTTCGCATTGCGCAGCTCCGCAAACTCCTCATGATTTATAATCTTCAATCCTTTCGAATTAAGCCTTTCCACCTCATGACTATTATGCACAATATCTCCAAGACAATAAAGAGTTTCTCCGTTTTCCAACTCCTCTTCCGCCTTATTGATAGCATTGACTACTCCAAAGCAAAAGCCTGAACCTTTATCTATTTCAACAATCATAACCAATAGTTATAAAGAAGACACTACATTATCAAAGGTATCCATAAGCCATTTATCCTGCTCCGCTATAGTCAGATCTGAATTATCAAGCAATAACGCATCTTCAGCACGGCGTAGAGGACTCTCTTCGCGTGTCTGGTCAATATGATCTCTCATCTCAACATTCTTAAGCACTTCTTCAAAAGACACAGGTTCTCCTTTAGCAGTAAGTTCATCAACTCGTCTCTGAGCACGAACCTGAGGAGACGCGGTAAGGAATATCTTTAGTTCGGCATCAGGAAACACGACAGTGCCGATATCCCTGCCATCCATTACAATACCCTTCTTCTCCCCCATAAGCTGCTGCTCATGCACCATCGCTTTACGCACAAACGGCAGAGCCGCTACAGGGCTTACATAAGAGGAAACCTCCATGTTGCGAATCTCCCGCTCCACGTTCTCTCCATTAAGGTAAGTCTGAGGCAGACCTGTCGATTCATCAAGTCTAAACTCAATGTGAATATTATCAATCTGAGCCTTCAACCCTTCTTCATCTACCTTACCGTCTACAATAAGATTATTCTTAAGACAGTAAAGAGTCACGGCACGATACATCGCACCGCTATCTATATAAATGTAGCCAATCTTTTTAGCAAGCTCCTTCGCCATTGTACTTTTACCACATGACGAAAAACCATCTATGGCAATAGTTATCTTTTTCATATATCTTTTAATTTATCACCTGTTATTTAACAACATATTTATCCCAATCATAAATGTCGGCCCCGATCTGTGAAGCTGCGCTATAGAGGCATTCACATCAAACATACGAATCTTCACTCCGGCTCCCGCAGAGAACCCGGTAAAGAAACCTCCTCCGCCTCCGTCAAACTGAGTGCGACGTTTATAACTATACCCCAAAGCTACATAAAAGTTTTCTGTAGGCAGATAATCAACTCCAATTAACAAATGCCTTAAGAATTGTTTGCCAAAATTATCTTTAGAAACAGTCTCTTCACTCTGATTTTTGATCGAATTATTAACATATTCCTGCTTCCAGTCTGTTAAATTAATCAATGTAAGCGAGTATCTTATAGGAGCATATTCAAGCGTTTGCGAAACTCCCACCTGCAGATCAAACGGAAGCGACTCACGTACCTCATCAAATGGCTGCAACTGCCCGCCAAGGTTTTTAGCTACTACAGAAGCCGAAAAATCAATCACAGGATTATAATAATTCAACCCCAGATCTACAGCCAGCGCCGTAGACGTATATATTTCATATGCAGAGTATATAAATTTAGCATTAACGCCCCCACGCAGGTAATCGTTTATATTATACCCGATAGCAGCATTAATCATGATATCCTTCACGGAAAAAGAGCCCAATACCTGATTATCTGCCGTAGTATTCTCAAACGAGCCATAATCAACATAATACGCTCCGACAGACCACGCGCCTTTCTCATTAATAGCCCTGGCGTATTGTACGCTCCCGCAATTAATATCGGAAACATAGTTCATATAACTAAGATACAGCTGATTATCCATCTCCGCGCCAAGCAAAGCCGGATTCTGTGTGGTCAGCGAGAGATCATCCCATACGAGAGATATATTAGTACCACCTAACGCATTGGCATGAGATGATGTCGGGAGGGAGAGAAAATTATATACAGACTGCCCCGACTGAGCAGAAAGTCTGAGTGAGATAAATGAAAGAAAAAATGTATAAAGAATAATTTTTCTCATGTTGATTACGTTAATATGCAATAAAGCACGGTCACAAAAATAGGCAAAAACGTCTGATTTACGTTAAGTTTGAATTATTAACGTAATACGAACTATGTTTTGTATATATTTTTGCAATTAAAAACATTGTAAAAAGCAATAAAAAACTACAATAGTGTAAAAAAATTAATTTTAGTGAATCCGTAAACAAAAATTTATACTACTTTTGCCACTATCGAGGAACACATATAAAAAAAAAGTTATTAATATATGGAAATTAAAAAGAACCCGAAATTCAATCTGGAAGACCGTAAAGTAACATTCATCCTGATTGGACTTGTATTTATCTTGGGTGCTCTGTTCGCTGCTTTTGAATGGACCACTTATGACGTGGTTAAACACGACGATGTAAATTCAGGAGATGCATTCTATGAAGAGGAAATCATCCCTCCTACTGTACAGGAAGCAACCCCTCCTCCTCCACCGCCTCCGGCACCTGTAATTGAAGAGATCATCAAGATTGTTGACGATGAACAAGACATTAAAGAGGTAGAGATCCAATCTACTGAAGATGATCAAAACGTTGCTCAGGAGATTATCTCTATGTCAGCTCCGGTTGAAGAAGAAGAGGTAAGTAACGAGATCTTTACAGTAGTAGAGAACATGCCAAGCTTCCCTGGCGGTGACAAAGCTCTTATGCAGTATGTTGGTAAAAACATGAAATACCCTGTTATAGCTCAGGAAAACGGTATCCAGGGACGTGTAATCGTTTCTTTCGTAATCGAGCGTGACGGTAAGGTAGCTGACGCAGTTGTTGTTCGTGGCGTTGACCCTTCTCTTGATAAAGAAGCACTTCGCGTGGTAAACTCAATGCCTGCTTGGACACCTGGTAAACAGCGTGGTAAACCGGTACGTGTGAAATATACACTTCCTGTTACATTCAGACTTCAGTAATCTACATTATATATTACTTAAAATAGCGTGTCTTATCAGACACGCTATTTTTTATTTTAACCACCCGACATTACAGTACTTTGCCCGATTCCCCAACGAAAACCATATATGAATCAGTGATTGCTTGTTTGTGCAACAACTGATTCCGACTTTGGAATCAGTTGATTCCAAAGAGGGGAACGGGCG
>CAMTOT010000146.1 GCA_947074165.1 uncultured Bacteroidales bacterium | reverse complement strand
TTCTTGCTGACAAAGATGGCGTAGTTACTGTAGGTGCTCCTGTAGTAGAAGGCGCTAAAGTAGTATGTGAAGTTGTTGCACCTCTTTTGAAAGGTGAAAAAGTGATTGTTTTCCACAAAAAACGTCGCAAAGGTTACAGAAAACGTAACGGTCACCGTCAGCAGTTCACACAAGTGTTAATTAAAGAAGTAGTTGCTTAATCATTAAAAATTAGAAGAAAATGGCTCACAAAAAAGGTGTCGGTAGTTCTAAGAACGGACGTGAATCCGAAAGCAAAAGATTAGGCGTAAAAATCTTTGGTGGACAGTTTGCTAAAGCAGGTAACATCATCGTACGCCAAAGAGGTACAGTTCATCACCCGGGTGAAAACGTAGGTATCGGTAAAGACCATACTCTATTCGCTCTTGTTGACGGTACAGTATCTTTCCGTAAAGTTGCGGAAAACCGCTCATTCGTATCTGTAGAACCTCTTAACTAATTAGGTTAAGGAGTATTCCCGATAAGAAAAAAGTTTATAAGAAGGCAATCCAAAAGGAGCGCCTTCTTTTTTTTTATATATCTTTGTCAAAGATAAAGAAACAGATACAGTTATGTTGACACTAAACGTAATCAAAGAGAATCCTGAAGAGGTAATAAGCCGTCTGGCTAAAAAACATTTCGACGGCCGTGACGCTATCGAAAAAATAATCGAACTTGATAAAGTTCGCCGTACCGCTCAAGCGGAAGTTGACAAAAATCTTGCTGAAGTAAACTCGCTGTCGAAAACTATCGGTATGCTTATGAAAGATGGCAAGAAAGACGAAGCTGAAGCTGCAAAATCGCGTGTTGCGGATCTTAAAGAGCAAAATAAATCTGACGAATCGGCTATGAAAGAAGCTGAAACGTTGATCACACAGATACTATATACTATCCCAAATCTACCTCACAGCTCTGTGCCTGAGGGTAAACATGCTGAAGATAACGTAATAGAACGTGAGGGTGGTCCTATGCCGCACCTTATGGCAGACGCTCTTCCTCATTGGGATATCTGTAAAAAATATGATCTTATAGACTTCGAACTTGGAGTTAAGATTACAGGTGCCGGATTTCCTGTATATAAAGGAAAAGGCGCGAGACTTCAGAGAGCACTTATCAACTTTTTCCTTGATAACGCACGCGAAGCAGGCTATATGGAAGTACAGCCTCCTTATGTAGTGAATGAGGCTTCCGGTTATGGCACAGGTCAGCTTCCTGATAAAGAGGGGCAGATGTATCACTGTACTGAAGATAACCTGTATCTGATCCCGACTGCTGAGGTTCCGGTTACTAACATCTATCGCGACGTAATACTTGACGCTAAGGATATGCCGGTTAAGAATACTGCTTACTCTGCTTGTTTCCGTCGTGAAGCAGGATCGTATGGTAAAGATGTACGTGGTCTAAACCGTCTTCACCAGTTTGATAAAGTGGAGATTGTGCGTATTGCTCACCCAGATACGTCATACAATGATCTTGATGAGATGGTAAGTTATGTGCAGACTCTTGTAGAGAAGCTTGAGTTGCCATGGCGTATTCTTCGCCTTTGCGCAGGAGATATGAGCTTCACTTCAGCTCTTACTTTTGACTTTGAGGTATATTCCGCAGCTCAAAAACGCTGGTTGGAAGTTTCTTCAGTTTCAAACTTTGAAAGCTATCAGGCTAACCGTCTGAAATGTCGTTTCCGCGGAGAAGATAAGAAAACTCAGCTTGCTCACACTCTAAACGGATCTGCTCTTGCTTTGCCTCGTATCGTAGCGGCTCTTCTTGAAAATCATCAGCAGGAAGACGGACGCGTTAAGATACCTGCGGCTCTTGTTCCTTATACCGGGTTTGAGTATATCGATTGATAACTAATGCGTTCCGGGATAACGCGAAAATATATTTATCTCCCCAAAAGCAGTCAATGCTTTTGGGGAGATTTTTTATTATATAGTATCAACCATTTTTATATAGTCAGCGTTGTATTACTAAAATTCAAAAGTACGATATATGAAAAAGGTTTTGTTTGTGCTTTCATCTTGGGAGCAGTTTGGTAATACAGGTGAGAAAACAGGTTGGTGGATGGGGGAAGCTGCTCATCCGTGGAAAAAACTTAAAGACGCTGGTATTGATGTGGACTTTGTATCGCCTAAAGGCGGAGAGCCCCCTGTGACAGGTGTTGATATGAATGACCCTGTTAATAAGGAGTTTATGAATGATGCATCTATAGCTGATAAACTTAAAAACACACTTATTCCCGCTGATGTAAAGAAAGAAGATTATGTAGCTATTCATTATGTAGGGGGACACGGAGCGTGTTGGGACTTTCCTGATAATGAAGAGTTGGCAAGACTTTGTGTATGGTTTTTTGAAAACGGTAAAATCGTGTCTGCCGTATGTCATGGTCCAAGCGGGCTGATTAATGTGAAATTGAGTTCGGGTACTTATCTTTTGAAGGGTAAAAATGTGACAGGGTTTACCGATAAAGAGGAGAAAGAGATAAAAAAATGTCAGGATGTGCCGTTTCTATTGCAGGAGCAGATGATGTTAAGGGGAGGTAAGTTTGTTATTACTGAAAACTGGAGTGTGAATGTGCAGGTAGACGGCCGACTAATCACAGGTCAGAATCCTCAGTCTGCAGCCGGAGTAGGCGAGGCTCTTGTGAAGGCTATTGAGCAATATAAATTATAATAAGACTGTAATCAGATATAAAACGGCGATAAAACTTTTAGCAGAATATGTACGCTTATAAAGTTTTATCGCCGTTTTTATGTTTAGTCGTTTTATTTGTATCTCTCAGATACCGTATTCCAGTCTATTATATCCCAGACAGCTTTGAGATGGTCAGCGCGTTTGTTTTGATAATCAAGATAATACGCATGCTCCCATACGTCAATGCCCATCAATGGATTAAGATTGGACGTGACCGGATTATCTCCGTTTGGCTCTTGTATAATAAATAGGTTACCATTGTTGTCTGAGGCAAGCCATACCCAGCCTGAACCGAAAACAGAAGTACCTGCTTTATTAAACTCTGTTTTGAAGTTCTCAAATGATCCCCATTGGTCTTTAATTGCTTTTGCGAGTTTGCCGTCAGGCGTGGTTTTTGCAGATGGCGAAAATTGAGTGAAGTATAAGTTATGATTAAGAGTCTGCCCCGCATTATTAAATAAAGCACCATCACTCTGCTTGACAATATCAATGAGCTCCATATTTTCATACTTAGTCCCTTTGATAAGATTGTTTAAGTTATTGACATATCCTTGCAGGTGTTTACCGTGGTGTAGCTCCATTGTTTGTTTTGAGATAACCGGCTCAAGAGCATCGGTAGCGTAGGGTAGTTCTATAAGAGTAAATTTCTGAGCATAGGCTGCACAGCCTATTATAAGCATTACGCTTAGAATTATTGATTTCATACGTTAATTATTTAGTTTAGGTTATGGAGAATACTCCTTTGTAATATATATAATCACAGAAAGTAAAAATAGTTGAAAAAACCGATAAAAAAAACCGAAAGCGTCAAGCTCCCGGTTTTTTTCCAATCATTCTTATCGTTAATAATAGATATATAAATAGTTACAGAAGCATAATGTTATGCTTTCTGCACTCTTCAATCTGCTCTTCAGGCCAGATACTTGCCTGTACTTCTCCGACATGAGCCTTTTGCAAAAGGAACATACATAGTCTCGACTGACCGATACCACCGCCTATAGATAGTGGTAGTTCGTCGTTAAGAAGCATACGGTGGAACTCCAGATCTTTTCTGTCTGTAGCGTTGCGTGCTTCAAGCTGTTTATGCAGTGATTCTTTATCAACACGTATGCCCATAGATGAAAGTTCAAAAGCAATTTCAAGTACCGGATTCCATAGTACAATGTCACCGTTTAGGCCGTGATATCCGTCCGAATTTGGAGTAATCCAGTCGTCATAATCGGGAGCGCGTCCGTCGTGAGGTTCGCTGTTGGTAAGTTCATTACCGATGCCCATTATGAAAACTGCACCATATTTTTTAGCAACTTCAGTTTCTCTCTCTTTTGGAGTTTTGTCAGGATAAATCTGAAGTAACTCTTCGGAGTGAATAAAAGTGATCTTTTCCGGAAGATAAGGAGTGATATGAGGGAATTGCTCATAAACCATATGTTCCATCTCTTTCACGATCTTATATATTTTTTCAACTACCGATTTGAGATAGTCAAGATTTCTGTCATCTTCGGATATGGTCTGCTCCCAGTCCCATTGGTCTACGTAAAGAGAATGAAGATTATCAAGCTCCTCATCAGAGCGGATAGCGTTCATATCTGTGTAAAGTCCGTATCCCGGAGCAATCTGATATGCGCCCAGTTTCATTCTTTTCCATTTTGCAAGAGAGTGTACAACTTCTGCCTGACGGTCTCCCATACATTTTATAGGGAACTTTACAGATCTTTCCGTCCCGTTAAGGTCATCATTGATGCCGGTCCCGGTCATAACAAAAAGAGGCGCTGTGACGCGTCGCAAATTAAGAGCTTTAGAAAGTTTTTCCTGAAAAGTGATTTTCATTGTCTGTATCGCCTTCTCAGTTGTTTCAGGCAATAGCTTAAGCTGGTAGTGCTTTGGTATGATAAGTGCCATTTCTGTTGGTTTTAGTTTCTTTCAGTTTTTGTTGTACGGGCAAAGGTAACATAATTTTCTGTATAACTTATATTTTATCTCATTTTGCTATCTTAAAATAATATTTTAATACTAAAATGTAGTTTAATGCTGTGATTTAACTGTAAAATGCAATATTAACTTCTGTTGAATGATGTTTTAATAAAATAGCATATCAGATATCTCATAAATATCTTAACAACTAAAGTTTAACATATAATGTGTATCTTTGTGGCTGATAAAAATACCCTGTAGGGGGAATAAAAGAAACATTACAGATTTAAATAATTATAATGGGAAAAGGGAAATTACAGAAGTTTGATGATATGAACGGTTACTCTCATGTATTTCAATATCCGTTTGCGGTTTTGAAAGAAGAGGGTTTTCCGATGAAAGGTTCATGGGGTAAGGAATTTTTTAAAAATGATAATCCTATTGTTCTTGAACTTGGATGCGGAAAAGGGGAGTATGCGGTAGGACTTGCAAAGAAATATCCTGAAAAAAACTTTATTGGAATAGATATTAAGGGCGCGCGCATGTGGACCGGAGCTAAGGCTTCTGTTGAAGAAGGGCTTGAAAATGTGGCGTTTCTTCGTACAAATATCGAGCTGATACATCATTTTTTCGCGGCCGGTGAGGTAGCTGAGATATGGATCACTTTCCCTGACCCTCAGATGAAAAAGGTAACTAAACGACTTACTTCGACACGCTTTATGGAGCTTTACCTTCAGATTCTTAAACCACAGGGTATTGTTCATCTGAAATGTGACTCTAATTTCCTTTTCACTTATACAACAGAGATGGTAAAGGCAAATAATTTTCCTGTGCTTTTCTCTACTACAGATCTTTATCATTCAGATATTAACGACGATATACTACTTTCTATACAGACTTACTACGAGCAGCAGTGGTTAAGCCGCGGTATAGATATTAAATATATAAAATTCGAACCTCAGACGCGCGATCCGTTTGTAGAACCGGAAGTTGAAATTGAATATGATTCTTATCGCAGTTTCAACAGAAGTAAGCGTAGCGGCAACGCAATGGGGAAATAACTTAAACAATTAATTTATGGCACTATATCCCAAATTAATACTTGAGGCACTGTCGCAGGTAAGATACCCCGGCACAGGCAAAAGCCTCATTGAAATGAATATGGTGGATGAAGATATCCGCATTGAAGGAACAAAAGTCAGTCTTACTCTTATTTTTGATAAACCGAATGATCCGTTTATCAAGTCTGTAGTAAAGGCAGCGGAGGCTACTATTGAGTCTTATGTTGGCGAACCGGTTGATATAAAAGGGAATATTACCGTGCAGGCTAAACAGGCTCCTCGTCCGCAGGAAGATAAACTTCTTCCGCAGGTAAAGAATATTATTGCGGTATCATCAGGTAAGGGTGGCGTAGGTAAATCTACCGTTTCTGCCAATCTTGCAGTAGCTCTTGCTAAGCTTGGCTATAAAGTCGGTCTGCTTGATGCTGATGTATTCGGTCCTTCTATGCCTAAAATGTTTGGTATTGAGGACGCGCGCCCATATATTGAATCAGTTGATGGTCGTGATTTGATTATACCGGTGGAGAGTCATGGAGTAAAAATCCTTTCAGTAGGATTTTTTGTAGATCCAAAGAATGCTACTATATGGAGAGGAAGCATGGCTGGTAACGCTTTGAAGCAGCTTATCGGAGATGCTCACTGGGGCGAACTTGATTATTTCCTTATCGACCTGCCTCCGGGTACAAGTGATATTCACCTTACGGTGATACAGACACTTGCAGTAACCGGAGCAGTTGTGGTAAGTACACCTCAGGAGGTGGCGCTTGCCGACGCAAGAAAAGGTATAGATATGTTTGTTAATGAGAAAGTAAATATCCCTGTTCTTGGTCTTGTCGAGAATATGGCATGGTTTACTCCTGCCGAATTACCGGAAAATAAATATTATTTGTTTGGTAAAGAGGGTACAAAACGTCTTGCAGAGGAGATGAATGTGCCGCTTCTTGCGCAGATTCCTATCGTACAGTCTATTTGTGAAGGTGGTGATAACGGTGCTCCTGTGGTTCTTAATGAGGATTCTATAACAGGACAGGCCTTTATGAACCTTGCCGAAGAGGTTGTGAAAAATACAGAGCTTCGTAATCAGAATATGCCGAAAACAGAACGTGTACAGGTGACGAAAAAGTAAGAAACAGTTCTATAAGAATTACATAAAAAAAGGAAGCAGATCCGGGATATTAATTATCCTGGTCTGCTTCCTTTTTTTGCCAATTCAGGTCCGGTTAATAGACCTGTATGGCAAAGCAAGTTAATAGCTAAAGTTTAGGTTTAATATTATATTTTCAAAGGTCAAGGTTTAGGTATTAGAATTTCTCATTCTAAAATTAATTAATCTTACCATATGCACGTGAACTCATATAAAACAAACAAAAGTGGAGAATGTTCTTTTGTTATTGTTAATAAATGATAAAA
>CAMTOT010000145.1 GCA_947074165.1 uncultured Bacteroidales bacterium | reverse complement strand
CATCAGCCTTCCAAGCTGAGGGTCGCGGGTTTGAGCCCCGTCTCCCGCTCAATAATATCGCGGAATGGAGCAGTGGTAGCTCGTCGGGCTCATAACCCGAAGGTCGTTGGTTCGAGTCCAGCTTCCGCAACTAAACATAAACCGGAATAAGTTTGCACGAAACTTGTTCCGGTTTTTTTTGTTTTGATATTTTGTCATTTTGTTAGATGGCCTTATTTGTATTTGAAATCTTTTTGATTACATGAAACTTTAAAACACAATTTCTATGTTTGGAATAGATGATCCCGGTATTTGGTCAGTGTATTTACTGGCAATAGTATGTCTTGTTTTCTCGATTTATTGGGGAGTGTCAAGATGGAATAAAGAGTATAAATCAGATGAAGACTCAAAGAGTAATTCTGATATTAATATTAATAATAAAAAATAGGAGAGGTCATGGATACATTTCAATTAGGATTTATAGTTATGTTGTATTTATGTTCTCTTGCCTTTTTAGGGTATTTGGGATATAAGAAAACTACAACGGCAAGTGATTATCTTGTTGGAGGACGTCAAATGCATCCTGTGATTATGGCTCTTTCATACGGAGCAACTTTTATATCTGCATCAGCAATTGTAGGGTTTGGAGGAATGGCTGCTGCTTTCGGTATGGGATTGCAATGGTTATGTCTGCTTAATATGTTTGTAGGGGTAATAATCGCTTTTATTATTTTTGGAGCTCCGACACGTAGGCTTGGAGTAAAGTATAATGCCTCGACTTTTCCTCAATTGCTGGGATCACATTTTAATTCTGATAAGATTAGAATATTGGCAGCATCAGTAATATTTTTAGGTATGCCGCTTTATGCTGCTGTTGTCATGAAAGGTGGAGCTGTATTTATTGAGCAGATCTTCAAAATTGATTTTAATATAGCATTATTGATGTTTACTCTTGTTATTGCGGCTTATGTAAGTGCAGGTGGAATGAAAGGCGTGATGTATACTGATGCTTTGCAAGCCGGGATAATGTTTGCTTGTATGGCATTTCTTTTATTCCGGTTATACAATGTTTTAGGAACTGGTTTTATCGAATCAAATAATAATCTGACACAATTGTCTGGTATTGTTCCTGATAGATTTAAAGAAGCCGGACATCAAGGTTGGACTTCAATGCCTATATTGGGATCGCCTCAATGGTATACGCTTGTTACATCACTTATTATGGGGGTAGGTATTGGATGTCTCGCTCAGCCTCAACTTGTAGTTAGGTTTATGACAGTGAGTAGTACAAAGGAGCTTAATAGAGGAGTGATGATAGGAGCCATATTTTTAATTGTAACAGTTGGAGCAATTTATCATGCAGGGGCATTATCAAATCTTTTCTTTATGAAAACAGAGGGAAAGGTAGCGACAGAAGTTGTTGCAGATATTGATAAGATTATACCATATTTTATTGATAAAGCAATGCCGGCTTGGTTTTCTGCATTGTTTATGTTGTGTATATTATCTGCAAGTATGTCGACAATGAGTTCTCAATTTCATACTATGGGAGCAGCAGCCGGAGCTGATATTTATGGAGTCTTAGTTAAAAGCAAATCAGAGCAATCTACAATTGTTGTGCGTTTAGGTGTGTTATTGTCTATATTGATAAGCTATATAATCTGTTATTTATTGCCTAATAATATTATAGCGAGAGGAACATCTATATTTATGGGTGTTTGTGCGTCAACATTTCTTCCAGCGTATTTTGGTGCATTATATTGGAAGCGTACTACTTCAAAAGGAGTATTGTATAGTATGATGACGGGTATAATTGTTACTATTCTTAATTATATTTTCATTCATAAGGCAGAGGCTGTGCCTTTGGGTATTTGTAGATATATATTTGGTAGAGATTTGCTTTTTGATACATATCCAATTTATATGATTGATCCAATATTATTTGCATTTCCTTGTTCTTGTATAGCTCTTGTAATTGGGAGTTATATGACTCAGGATGAAAAAGATGTTGAAAAAGGATTTGTTGCATCTATAGAAGCTGATTGAAAATAATTTTCTTATATATTTTTTATTAATAAAGGTAGCTTTGTGTGCTACCTTTTTTTATGTAAAAAAATAGGTTGATGTATTAGCTTGAGTTTCATCATGTAATGACTGAGGTTGTTTTGTCTGTGTAGGAAGTAATAATTAGAATTTTGTTATGCTTCGGTACTATGTAAAACAAACTACTTAATTTTTTTTATATATTTGTTTACACTTTTTAAACAATAGAGGTGTATAACTATATTTTTAAGTTATATTTTTGTGATGCATAAGAAGAGAATTTTTATGCTTTTAATTAAAAAACAAATAACTAAACAATAATAAAAGAATTACAATATGAATCAGTCAGTTGATATCAGACAGCTAAACGAGTTAATTGAGAGTAAAAGCTCATTTGTAAATATGTTGACACAGGGGATGGATCAGGTTATCATTGGTCAAAAACATCTTGTAGAATCTTTATTGATAGGATTACTTGCTAATGGACATATTCTTCTTGAGGGTGTTCCCGGATTAGCAAAAACTCTTGCAATTAAATCACTTGCGTCATTGATTGATGCTAAATATAATCGTATACAGTTTACACCGGACCTGCTTCCTGCTGACGTCTTAGGTACGATGGTATATTCACAGAGAACTGAAGAATTTTCGGTGAAGAAAGGACCTATTTTTGCTAATTTTGTTCTTGCTGATGAAATTAATCGTGCCCCTGCTAAAGTTCAGTCTGCACTTCTTGAGGCAATGCAGGAACGACAAGTAACAATTGGTGAAACAACATTTAAGTTGGATGCTCCGTTTCTTGTCATGGCGACACAAAACCCAATTGAACAGGAAGGAACTTATCCTCTTCCAGAAGCTCAATGTGACCGTTTTATGTTGAAAGTTAAAATTGACTACCCTAAAAAAGAGGAAGAAAAACTGATTATTCGTCAAAACCTATCAGGGGAAAGACAAGACCTTAAGCCTATTCTTTCTGTTCAGGAGATATTGGAAGCTCGTAAAGTTGTTGAACAGGTTTATATTGACGAGAAAATTGAGAGATATATTGTAGATATAGTTTTTGCAACCCGTTATCCGGAATTGAGCAATCTTTCTGATCTTAAAGGTATGATTGCTTATGGGGCATCACCTCGTGCATCAATAAATCTAGCCTTGGCTGCTCGTGCTTATGCCTTTTTGAAGAGAAGAGGATATGTTATTCCTGAGGATGTAAGAGCCATCTGTCATGATGTTATGCGTCATCGTATCGGACTAAGTTATGAAGCTGAAGCTAATAATATTACTTCAGAAGAAATTGTAAGCGAAATCCTTAATAAGGTTGAAGTGCCTTAATCACTATAACATAAATCATTTTGCCTTAAACAAGCGAAAATAGCCTTTTTTATATGAAAGGCGCAGACAATTTAGGGGTTATACCTTTAAGATTATTAATAAAAACAGAAGATTTATGGAAACCAGTGAATTATTGAAGAAGGTTCGCCAGATTGAGATAAAGACAAGAGGTCTCTCTAAAAATCTTTTTGCGGGTCAGTATCATTCTGCTTTTAAAGGGCGAGGTATGGCATTCTCTGAAGTTAGAGAGTATCAATATGGAGATGATATTAGAGATATAGACTGGAACGTAACGGCAAGACAAAACTCAGCTCATATTAAGATATTTGAGGAAGAGAGAGAAATGACCGTAATGTTGCTTGTTGATGTATCGGGTAGCCGCGAGTTTGGTACTATGACAAAAACCAAACAAGAGATGATAACGGAGATTGCCGCAACATTGGCTTTTTCGGCGATTCAGAATAATGATAAAATCGGTGTTATATTTTTTTCAGATAAAATTGAAAAATATATACCTCCGCAAAAAGGTAAAAAACATGTTCTCGCTATTATTAGTGAGCTTATAAATTTCGAACCTTCGCAAAAGGGTACAGATATGAAAAAAGTTATAGAGTATATTACCAATGCACAGAAAAAGCGTTGTACAATATTTCTTATATCTGATTTTGTTGAGTGCGGAGATTTTGAGAACTCATTAATTATAGCAAATAAAAAGCATGATGTTGTAGCTGTTCAGGTATTTGATAAAAGAGAATCGGAACTTCCTCCTGTAGGCCTAATGAAAGTAAAAGATGCTGAATCAGGAGAGGAGATATGGATAGATACATTCTCTAAAAAAGTCAGAGATGAATATGCCAAGTGGTGGAATATTAATCAAGATAAAATAAATAAATCATTTAACAGAAGCCGAACAGATATGGTTTCTATTGCTACGGATGAGGACTTTGTCCCGGCTTTGCTTACTTTATTTAAGAAAAGAGGAAACTGATAAACATGAAAAAAAAGATATTAAGTGCTTTGTTGCTTTCTGGTTTTATTTTTGTAGGAAATTTGTATGCTCAGAATATACAAGTTTCTGCAAAAATGGACTCAACTAACATATTGATAGGGGAACAAACTCAAATAAAGCTCGAGTTAACTCAAGATAAAAATGTTTTGGTTATTCCTCCTCATATTAACGATACTATTGTTAAAGGAATAGAGGTTCTAAAGGTATCTAATCCAGATACCGTAAATATCTCTGATCAGAGAATAACTATTACACAGGATTTACTGATTACATCTTTTGATTCTGCTCTTTATTATATACCACCATTTAAATATATCTCAGGGACCGATACCATATACACTAACGCATTAGCTCTTAATGTTCAGACTTATGAGATTGATCCTGAGAGTACGGAATTATTTGATATAAAGGGTATACGAAAACCTCCTTTTGTATTAAAAGATTATCTAGGTATCATATTTATTATATTATTGATAATATTTTTGATTTTGGCCGGATATTGGTTGTACAAAAGATGGAGAAACAGGGATGTTAATTCCGAGGAATTGCTTTCTGAAGAAGATCTTCTTCCTCCTGCTGTTGCAGCAAGAAAGGCAATCGAAGAATTAAAAGAAAGAAAACTTTGGCAGAATGGATTTGAGAAAGAATATTATTCTACATTGACAGATATTCTTAGAACATATATTGAGCGCCGATTCATGGTTAATGCAATGGAGATGACTTCCAGTGAAATTATTGATTCTCTTAAAAATGCAGATATTGATAAGCAAACTATGAATTCTCTTAAAACACTTCTTAATACGTCAGATTTTGTGAAGTTTGCAAAGCTAAAGCCTAACTCTGATGAAAATCAATCAAGCGTAATGATAGCAGAATCTTTTGTAGACAATACTGAAGAAAAAATAGTAGAGAATACCGAATTGCAGGATAGCGCAGAAGTGAAAGAGGAGCTTAATGATATTAAAAAAAATGACATAAATCCTATTGACAATAACGATTCAGGTCATAATGATTATATGCCGAAGGGATAATAAGTTAAATACAGAATAATTATTGTAAAAATGATATTTGCTAATCCATCATATTTTTTTCTGTTTCTGATTTTTATACCAATTATTGCTTGGTATGTCTGGAAACAAAAAAGTGAGCAGGCTACACTAAAGGTTCCTGCAACAAAAGTTTTTTTTAAAATTGGACAGAGTTATAAGTCATGGCTTAGACATCTGAATTTTGCAATTTTACTTCTTTCAATTGCTTGTATGATTTTTGCTCTAGCAAGACCTCAAACTACTGATAAATGGAGTAAAAGTGATACAGAGGGGATAGATATAATGCTTTCTTTAGATGTGTCTGGTTCTATGCTTGCTGCCGATTTTAAACCTAATCGAGTAGAGGCTGCTAAAGATGTAGCAGCACAGTTTATTAATGGCAGACAAAATGATAATATTGGCCTTGTGATTTTTGCAAAAGAAAGTTACACAATGTGTCCAATGACTACAGATCATGCAGTTCTTTCAAACTTATTAAAAGATGTAAATACAGATCTTATTGACGGTAATGCAACAGCAATTGGTAATGGACTTGCTACTGCAGTAAATAGAATAAAAGATGGTGCGGCTAAGTCAAAAGTTATCATACTTCTTACTGACGGAACAAATAATGCAGGTGATGTTATGCCTGTTACTGCAGCAGAGATTGCAAAAACTTTTGGCGTAAGAGTATACACTATTGGTGTCGGAACTATAGGTACTGCTCCTTTTCCTGCGGTAACCCCTTATGGGAAAACCGTATATCAGGATATGAAAGTGGATATAGATGAGAAAACACTGACAGAGATAGCACAGGCTACCGGAGGGAAATATTTCCGTGCAACTGATAAGAATAAGCTTAAAGGTATTTTTGATGAAATTGATAGTATGGAAAAGACAAAAATAAGTACAAGAGAATATAGTAAAAAACAAGAAGAATATCTTCCGTTTGCACTTCTTGCCTTTATCTTCCTTTTCGCATATATAATTATCCGAAATACTTTATTGAGAACGATTCCTTAAAAGAAAAACTTGAAGAATATGTTTAGATTTGAACATCCAGAATATTTATGGCTTTTGGCTGTTATTCCGCCAATGGTAATATTCTATATATATACGCGTATAAGACGACGCAGACTATTAAAAAAATATGGAAATCCGGAACTTATAAGCTCGCTTATGCCGGAAGTTGCTACATGGAAATTAAAACTTAAGTTTTACTTACAAATGTTAGCACTTACGCTATTAATCTTCGGAATTTCAGGACCTCAATTTGGTTCAAAACTTGAAACTATAAAGAAAAAAGGTGTTGAAGTTATGATATGTCTTGATATTTCAAACTCAATGCTAGCAAAAGATATAGCTCCTAATCGTCTTGAAAAAGCCAAGCAGATAATGAGTCGTCTTGTAGATCAGATGAAAAATGATAAAGTCGGACTTATAGTATTTGCCGGAGATGCATTTACTCAACTTCCAATAACGAATGACTATGTGTCGGCTAAAATGTTTCTTTCTTCGATTAATCCAAAGATGATTTCGTCGCAAGGAACAGCAATTGGAGAGGCTATAAATTTGGCTGTAAGATCATTTACTCCTAATGAATCTAGTGAAAAAGCTATAATTCTTATTACTGATGGAGAGAATCATGAAGGAGATGCAGATCGGAAGAGCGTCGTGTAGGGAAAGAGTGTACGTCCTGGTGTAGAT
>CAMTOT010000144.1 GCA_947074165.1 uncultured Bacteroidales bacterium | reverse complement strand
ATTGAGGAAAAATCACCTCTTAGACAAACTGAAAAACACATAAGAAAATTACAAAACAAATTTATTATTAATTGTGGAGACGAAAACTTATAGTCATAACGAGGCATTAAAAAAATCATTAGAATATTTCAACGGTGACGAACTTGCAGCAAGGGTATGGGTAAATAAATACGCGCTTAAAGACTCATTCGGCAATCTGTATGAGGACTCACCGTATATGATGCATCAACGTATTGCGTCTGAAATATCAAGAATAGAAAAAAAATACCCAAACCCATTATCAGAAGAAACTCTGATGGGTCTACTTGATCATTTTAAATATATAATCCCACAGGGAAGTCCGATGACCGGAATTGGTAACAATTACCAGGTATCTTCATTGTCAAACTGTTTTGTTATCGGCCTTGATGGAAAAGCCGACTCATACGGTGGTATAATCAAGATAGATGAAGAACAGGTGCAACTTATGAAAAGAAGAGGAGGTGTAGGACATGACCTTTCTCACATACGCCCTACAGGGTCGCCTGTTAAAAACTCAGCATTAACATCTACAGGACTAGTTCCGTTTATGGAGCGCTACTCTAATTCTACAAGAGAAGTAGCTCAAGATGGAAGACGAGGCGCATTAATGCTTTCAGTTTCCATAAAACATCCCGATTCAGAGTCATTTATTGACGCAAAAATGACTGAAGGGAAGATAACCGGAGCCAATGTATCTATAAAACTTGATGACGAGTTTATGAAATGCGCTATTGAAGGCAAACCATACACTCAACAATATCCGATTGATTCAAATAATCCGACATATACAAAAGAGGTAAATGCCAAATCAATATGGGAAAAGGTAGTACACAATGCATGGAAATCAGCTGAACCAGGCGTGTTATTCTGGGATACGATTATAAAAGAATCTGTTCCTGATTGCTACTCTGACCTTGGCTTTAAAACAGTTTCGACTAATCCATGTGGTGAAATCCCGCTATGTCCTTACGACAGCTGCAGATTACTCGCTATAAACCTGTATTCTTATGTAAAAAATCCATTTACAAAAGATGCTGAATTTGATTTTGATTTGTTTAAGAAACATGTGGGTATCGCACAGCGAATGATGGATGATATAATTGATCTTGAAATGGAGAAGATAGATCGAATTATTGAGAAAGTCAAATCAGACCCGGAAACAGAGGAGGTAAAAGAGACTGAGAAGCACCTTTGGGATAAGATTAAGACAAAGACACTGAAAGGTCGCCGTACAGGAGTTGGAACTACTGCAGAAGGAGATATGATAGCCGCAATGGGACTAAGGTACGGTACTGAAGAAGCTACGGATTTTTCTGAAAAAGTACATAGAGAACTTACACTGGCTGCTTACGGCTCGAGTGTAAATCTGGCTAAAGAACGAGGTGCTTTTGAAATATTTGACGCACAAAGAGAAGCCAATAATCCATTTATCAATCGTATAAAAGAGGTAAGCCCTGAACTATACAAGGAGATGGAGAAATATGGCAGAAGAAATATAGCTTGTCTTACTATTGCCCCAACAGGTACCACAAGCCTCATGTCTCAAACATCATCGGGCATCGAACCGGTATTCCTGCCTGTATATAAACGCAGACGCAAAGTAAATCCGAATGACAAAGACGTTCGCATAGATTTTGTTGATGATATGGGTGACGCGTTTGAAGAGTATGTAGTATTCCACCATAAATTCATCACATGGATGGAAGTAAACGGCATAGAAAGAAAAGACAACTATACTCAGGAAGAACTTGATAATCTTATCTCTCAATCGCCTTATTACAAAGCGACTTCAAATGATGTAGACTGGCTGCAGAAGGTGAAGATGCAGGGTAGAATACAAAAATGGGTAGACCACTCTATTAGCGTAACTATCAATCTGCCTAACGATGTATCGGAGGATCTTGTAAACAAGCTTTATGTTGAAGCATGGAAAAGCGGCTGCAAAGGGTGTACGGTATACAGAGACGGATCTCGCTCAGGTGTACTTGTATCTACTCAGAAAACAGATAAAAAAGAGAAAGAGAAAGAAAAACTTGCTTTCACTCCACCTGTGATTGACGGCACTCGTCCGACAGAACTGGATGCTGATGTAGTGAGATTTCAGAATAATAAAGAAAAATGGATCGCGTTCATCGGACTTAAGGATGGATTCCCTTATGAGATCTTCACAGGTCTTGCTGATGATGAAGACGGTATACTTATTCCTAAAAATATCAACAGAGGGAAAATAATCAAAGCTGTTGACGAAAACGGGAATAAAAGATATGACTTCCAGTTTGTAAATAAAAGAGGTTACAAAACAACAGTTGAAGGTCTGTCGGCTAAATTCAATCCTGAATTCTGGAACTATGCAAAACTTCTTTCAGGAGTGCTTCGCTACAGAATGCCTATGGACCAGGTCATCAAACTAATAAGCGGACTGGAACTGAACAGCGAATCTATTAACACATGGAAAAATGGTGTTGAAAGAGCTCTTAAGAAATACCTTCCCAACGGAACACAGGCTAAAGGACAAAAATGTCCTAACTGCGGAGAGGAAACTCTTATATATCAGGAAGGATGTCTGATTTGCACATCTTGCGGTGCATCAAGATGCGGATAAAAACAGTATGCTATTGCATTTAAAATATTTGAACGTCTATATAAAAAAGCATCCTTAGCAGGATGCTTTTTTATTTTCCATTAAGCAATAATAACATAAATAATATTACAATATCATTGATTTACATAAACAAAAACAGAACAAAAGCGTTGTAATAATAATCAATTTGTCTTTTTTATTGTAGTTTCAACGTATTTTAATAATTAAGAACTAAAAGCTCACTTAATGAAAATTACATTCAATATAGATTACCGTACCGAATGGGGAGAATCGGTTTACATATCGGGAAATATACCCGAATTGGGAAACTGTATTGCCGATGAAGCTCTTAAGATGGAGCACATTGGTGATGGAAAATGGAATATTTCAATATATGTCGGAAAAACATCCGGCCTGACTTATTCTTATTTCGTCAGAAGAAATGATTCATCTATCATAAATGAATCCGGAAAGCCAAGACATATAACGCTATTCAAAGATCACAACTGCATTGTCTATGATAAATGGCAGTTAATAAGTGACGAGAAGAGCTTTTTATCATCTGCTTTCACAAAAAGTATCTTCGCGAGGGAAGAAAGAATAAAAAGATGCTCCAAACCACATCTTCATATAAGCTGCTGCGCTCCCGTAGTTGAAAAAGGTCAGTGCCTGGAAATAGTAGGATCAAACAAGAAACTTGGTCTGTGGAATCCTGACATGTCACTGCGCATGCAGTGCGGCGGGATGCCTGTATGGGAATTAGATATACCACAGAGTGAAGTATCATATCCGTTTGAGTATAAATTTATCATAAAAGATAAAGATACAAACCGTGTTATTATGTGGGAGGACGGACCCAACAGATACTTCAATCCACTTGATGACGGCATTGACTATGATAGTCTTGAGAAAGATGATATTTTAATAAGCGGACTTAGTTTCAATAAATACATTGAATGGCGAGGAGCTGGAGTAGCTATTCCTGTTTTTTCTCTACGCTCTACAAAAGGTCATGGCATAGGAGAGTTTCTTGATCTAAAATTATTAATAGACTGGTGCAAAAAGACAAATCAGAAGTTTATACAGATACTTCCTGTCAATGACACTACAATGACACACACTTGGACTGATTCATATCCGTACAATGCGAATTCTATTTTCGCGCTTAATCCGGTGTACATAAATATTGAGAGTGTCGGGAAACTAAAAGATAAGAAACGTAATGATTATTATTCCAAAAGAAGAGACTCTCTTAATCAACGTTCTAAAATAGAATTCGAAGAGGTGGCGAAAGATAAACTTGACTACCTAAGAGAAATTTATGAACAGGCAGGCAAAAAAACACTCGATAGCAAAGAATATAAATTATTCCTACAGAAAAACAGAGAATGGCTCATTCCTTACGCTGCATTTTGCTATCTGAGAGATAAATATCGAAGCGCAGATTTCAGCAAGTGGGGAGACTACTCTACTTATGACAAGAATACGGTAGAAAGGCTTGCTTCAACCGGAAGCGACTCATTCTATGATATTACATTCTATATTTTCACACAGTATCATCTCGATAAACAACTTCGTGAAGTGACGGAATACGCTCACGAAAACGGTGTAGTAATAAAAGGAGACATACCAATCGGGATCAGCCGTGACAGTGCTGATGCATGGGCTGATACTACCCTATTTAATATGAACTCTCAAGCTGGTGCTCCGCCTGATGATTTCTCAAAAGACGGACAGAACTGGGGATTTCCGACTTATAACTGGAAGGTAATGGAGGAGGATAAATATAGTTGGTGGAAAAAAAGATTTGCTAAGATGTCAGATTATTTTGACGCCTACCGCATCGACCATATCCTTGGTTTCTTCAGAATATGGGAAATTCCGATGAATGCTGTACAGGGATTATTGGGACACTTCAGCCCGGCAATGCCTTATTATCCGGATGAGATGAATAAGTATGGTTTCTTCCTTAATAAAGAAAGAGATACTCAGCCATATATTCGAGAGTATATGCTTTATGACTTATTCAGACAATATACCGCCGAAGTCAAGCTTAATTACCTGATTAAAACGGTTGATGATAAGTTTGTTATCAATCCGCGTTTTCATTCTCAACGTGAAATTGAAAACTATTTTACAGGACACAACGATGATAAATCCAGACTAATAAAGAGTGGACTTTTAAAACTCACCACAGAGGTACTTTTTGTTGAAGATACATATCAAAAAGAAAAATATCATCCCAGAATCGGGGCACATGACAGCTATTCGTATAAAGCACTTGATTATGAAAAACGGGATGCCTTCAACAGGCTTTATGATGATTTCTTTTATCACCGACATAATTATTTCTGGGAACAACAGGCTCTCAATAAATTACCAGAACTCATAGAAGCTACTGATATGCTTGTATGCGGCGAAGATTTAGGGATGATTCCGGCATGTGTACCTGATGTAATGAATAAACTGCAGATTTTGTCTCTTGAGATAGAACGTATGCCAAAACAACATGGACACGAATTTGGTGATACATCATCATATCCATACCTGTCTGTTTGCACCACGTCTACTCACGACATGAATCCAATAAGAGCATGGTGGGAGGAAAATAAGGCAAGCACACAGAGATATTATAACAATGTACTACATAGGGACGGAGAAGCTCCAAAATCATGCAATGCTGATATCTGCGAGCAAATAGTAGGTAATCACTTAAATTCGCCTTCAATGCTTTGCATACTTCCTTTACAGGATTTATTGTCCATTGACGAACAAATAAGAGTAAAGGACGCTACGTCTGAAAGAATAAATATACCTGCAATATCTCGACACTACTGGAGATACAGAATGCATATTACACTTGAAGAGCTCCTTAAAAACAGAGAGTTTAATAGTAAAATTACGTATCTGGTTGCTAAAAGCGGAAGGTAGTTTAAAACAAAAAACAAATAGCGGTCAAACCCAATCTTGGTGGTTTGACCACTATTCTTATTTTTAATAAATTAAAAAATAATCAGTAATATTTATTCCGGAATGTACACTTCAAGAAGCTTCATCTTACCATTTGGTGTAATGGTCACGCTCTTCTCTGCTGCCGGAACAAGGATAGATTCACCACGATTTACGGATATCGTATTACCCTCTTCGTCAGTTAATGTACCCTGCCCTTCCATACATATATAAATGACAAAAGAGTCAAGAGACGTTACGTTTCTTTGGTAAGTCTTCGTGATTTCTAAAAGATCTGTATGAAAATAGCGACACTCAACAAGCTCTACAGGCACATTTTCTTCTACAGAATAATTCGTTTTATAATCATCAAGTACAGCGTAGTCAATAGCATCCTTAGCCAAATCCGTATGCAGCTCTCTTCTGTTGCCATCCTTATCACGTCTGTTATAATCATAAATACGATAAGTCACATCAGATGTCTGCTGAATTTCAGCTATAAATAAACCACTACCGATTGCGTGTACACGTCCCGCAGGTAAGAAAAATACATCACCCGACTGTACCTCATATCTCTTAAGAGTGTCCATAAATGAGTTATTTTCAACTCTGGCCACATACTCATCGGCGGAAATTTGCTGACTAAATCCCGAGTAAAGCCCCGCACCTTCACGAGCACTTATGACATACCACATCTCTGTCTTTCCAAAAGAATTGTGGCGCTCTTTTGCAAGTTCATCATCAGGATGTACCTGAATAGATAAATCATTTGCCGCGTCAATAAATTTAATAAGTAAAGGGAACTGAGTGCCGAAGCGCTCATAAACGTGTTTGCCCAACAGATCAGCCTTAGTTTCATCGATAACATCCGACAATGAACGGTTTTTATAATCTCCGTTACTTATAATAGACACTGTTCCGCGTACATCTGAAATTTCCCAGCTTTCACCAACATTCTCGATGTCGCATTCAACTCCTTTAAAAGCACATATATCATTGCCGCCCCAGATCATAGGACGAAGAATCGGGTTAAATTTGAAAGGATATACTTTCATGATTATAACAAATATTTTTTACTAAGGTCGGTAAGGTGCATAATGTGATAGCAAAGTGACCTTAGAGATAGTTTATTTAATAGAATTAAAATCAGATATCAGACAATAAGTCTTTAAGAAAATCATCAAGCTCCTTATCAATATTCTTAAAAAACTCATCTTCAATAATAATCAAATCATCATCAAGGCGCATCAGTTCTGTCTTTTGATCGAAGTCTTCACCAACCAAAATAACAGAAAACGGTTTAATTAAATTAAGCGACTCTAATTCTGCAATTACGCTTTGGTTATTAACAGATGCCTTTAGTACAGAAATTACATTTTGTTCGAAAGTATCAGGGTTCTCTTTAAACAAATCCAAACTATCTACGCATCCCTGTGATAATAATGATTCCTCATCATCATATACAGAAAGCGTAAGGTCATCGAAGTTAAGATCAAGATAAAGATCTGAAAGAGATCGGAAGAGCACACGTCTGAACTCCAGTCACCGCTCATTATC
>CAMTOT010000143.1 GCA_947074165.1 uncultured Bacteroidales bacterium | reverse complement strand
ACAAGTAAAGGATATTATCACCAATGTAGTTTATATAAACAGCTCCTGCTGCTTTCCAATGGAAAATAAGAATGATTCTTTAGTATCGGCAGAGATGAAATTGATGCAGTTTATTTTTATCTCATTCTTAGCAGAAGTATTTGTAGTGTAGTCCTGTATGCTTCTTTCAAGAATAAATATAACCTCTTTGCACTCGTTTTTTACAGATATAACTTCTACTGCAATTGTCTCCGGTAGTAGATTAACACTCATATCAATGTCTGCCATAGGTGAAACTTTTACTATCACCCTTCTTGATTTATTAAGTAGCTCATCTTTCATACCAACTATGTCAGGCTCACATTCATCAAGTGCGAAAAGCCTTTTGTTTACGTCGCTTCTTCGTGCCGGGTCTATATAGAACGTATCTATTCGCTCTATGCTGTTTAAAATCTCACGGCTATCACCATTTCTTACCTCAATATTATCAGCATTAAGTACCTTAAAATTATGACGTGCTACATCACAATAGTCAGCAAATCTCTCTATGTATATGGCTTTAGAAATATCCCTTGAGAGGTAATAACAATCAACCCCCATTCCTCCTGTAAGATCACAAAGAGAATCCCCGGCTACAAGTGTAGATTTATAGCGAGCTGTATATTCGGATGAACATTGCTCGGCTGAGATACGAGAAGGGATGATTATTTCTTTATTTGCATACCATTCGGGTAGTTTATCTTTAATTTGTTTACGGCATAAGATCTGATCTATTGCAAAATTTATATCAAAATCGAAACCCGATTTTTTTGCGGATAAAAGAAGTTTATTTGTATCGGATGTAATATTGTTGTTGATGAACTCTATAAGTGATGGAGTAATATCTGTCATAGAAACTTATGTGTATAAATAAAAAAACAGCTCTTAAAAAAAAGAGGTCTCAAAAAATGAGACCCCAATATAAGAAATTAATTTGAATACTTTCTCGGATATCTGAATAGTATGGCAAGACATGCCGCAGCTCCCATTAGCATCGGGTAGTACAGATATGGAATAACAGAGAGCGGTGATATACCGGCAAGTCCTGATGCTATGAGCAATTGGGCACCATATGGTATTATACCTTGTATAAAGCAAGAGAATGTGTCAAGTAAACTGGCTGACTTGCGAGGGTCGATACCAAACTTAGATGCAATCTCTTTTGCAATAGGGCCAATTGTGATAACTGCTATAGTATTATTTGCCGTACAAAGGTTAGCGAAGCAAACAAGGCCGGCAATACTGAACTCAGCGGCTTTAGGTGAATTGACCTTACTTGTAATCTTGTTGATAATATACTGTATTCCCCCTCCGCGACGTATCATTTCAAGCATACCTCCGGCAAGAAGCGTAATGATACATAATTCGCCCATGCCTATTACTCCATCTCCCATAGAGCCGATCCATCCCCAGAAATCAACAGAGGAGGTCGCAACACCTATGATTCCGGAAGTGAGAATGCCCAGAAGAAGTACAATCATAACGTTTATTCCGGTTACCGCTGTAACAATTACAAGAAGATACGGAATAACTTTAATCCAGTTGACGTCTTCAGTAACCGCCGGTAAGTCTATGCCCATTCCCATAAAGACATAAAGGATAAGTACTACAATTGCTACAGGAGTCACAATCATACTGTTTACCTTAAACTTATCGCTCATCTCGCATCCCTGTGTCTTTGTCGCAGCTATCGTAGTGTCAGATATAAAAGAAAGATTATCGCCAAAGAAAGCACCGCCAACTACGACGGCGACCATAAATGGGATGCCTATTTCTGTTTTTTCCGCAATACCGACGGCGACGGGTGTGAGCGCTACTATAGTGCCGACAGATGTACCTACAGAGAGAGAAATAAAACAAGCCGCAGCAAATATTCCTGCTATAAGTAGATTGCCCGGCAGAATGCTTATAGCAAGATTAACAGTTGCGTCTACTGCCCCTGTTGCCTTTGCGGTAGCAGCAAAAGCTCCTGCAAGCACAAATATCCATATCATAAGCATGATATTCGGATTGGCAGCTCCACGTGAGAAATGCTCTATTCTATCATTTAAAGTGCCCTTAGTAATTACTATAGAAACAATCGATGATATTACAAAAGCTACAGTGATAGGCATTTTGTAAAAGTCTCCGACAATAATAGATGTAACAAGGTAAACAAGAAGAAATACAATAAGAGGGGTAAGTGCCCAGAAATTGGGTATAATATTATTTACCCTGTTTTGAGTTATCATAAATAGAACAACCTTAATTAAGTGTATATAAAAATAAAAACCATATCATATTCTTTAATAATAAAGAGAGTATGATATGGTTTGCAAATATAGAAACAAAAAATATTAAGACTGATTAATAATCAGAATGTTTCCTTTAAAATATTGGTAAAATCGTTAAGAGTCATTTCTCCAACTGCCTGATATGCATCTCCTTTTAATGGTAGCATGATAAAAGTGGGGGTCCCCTGTACATTATACACCTCTGCTACTTCCGGATATTTATTTATGTCTATGCGATAAAAATTTACATCCGGAAATTCCTCTGAGGCTTCCACATATACCGGCGCCATATTCATGCAGTGTGGACAAGTGCTCATATAAAACTCTATAATACTATCGCGTTGTATTTTATATACAGGCTCTTCAGCATCATAATCTATGATATACTCTTTAAATGATCTATCATTTAGTTCTGAAACTTCTTTGCTCATAACTATAGGAATAAATGTTTGATATAGTTAAAACACGCCCGCTATTACAAAGTTTTAATATTTAAGATTTTGTAACCTTATGCTATTCCTTTAAGAATCACTTCAAAAATTAGTGTAGAGTATTTTCTTATGTTACCAACTGCTTCAGCTCCGTATCCAAGATTTGCGGGTATAAATACTTCCCATTTAGAGCCAACAGGCATCTCAATAAGAGCCTTCTGCCATCCTTCTATAACTTCTCGTATACGAAAAACTGCTGGAACAGGATCGCTCATATTTGAATCAAACTGACGACCATCAATCATTCGTCCGCTGTAATACACCTGCACGATAGATAGTTCTGTTGGTTTTGGTCCCTCGCCTTTTTCTATTATTCTATACTGAACTCCGCAAGGCAGAACATGTACATCTTCTTTTTTTGCATTCTCCTCAAGAAATAATGTATTTGCGTCTGCATATTCTTTATATTTCGGGTTCATTCTTTTTCGTGTCATAAGTATATATTAAAAATTATGTATTTATTCCTTTTTTCATATTGTCAAGTATGCTAACTGCAGTCTCTACGTTTGATATATTTGATACAAGCATAGATCGTTTCTCTTTTTGTTGTCTTAGCTGGCAAGATCGTGGATTCTCTTGCATATAGTTAAGCACTGCTCCGAATGCGTTAGACTGAAAATACTGTGATCTCTCGTCGGATATAAAGTATAGAAACATTTTGCCCTGTTTAAGATTAATCTTTTCAAAGCCAAGTTCTCTACCCAGTTTTCTAAGAGTTACGATACGTATAAGTTCCATACCAACTGTAGGTATATTACCGAAACGGTCTTTAAGACGAGACATAAACGCAATTATATCAGACTCTTTCTCCATATTGTCAAGCTCTCTGTATAAAGATATGCGCTCAGATGAGTTTGGTATATAGTCGGCCGGGAATAACAGCTCGAGATCAGACTCAATTACTGTATCGCTAACCCAGGTCCTATCCTCCTTTTGCGCATCTTCTTCTGCGTAAAGGTCAAAGAATTCCTCGTTCTTAAGCTCTTCAACTGCTTCTTTAAGAATTTTCTGATAAGTTTCATATCCAAGATCTGCTATAAAACCGCTTTGTTCGCCTCCAAGCAAATTGCCTGCGCCGCGAATATCAAGATCTTGCATAGCGATATGTATACCGCTGCCAAGCTCTGCAAAGTTTTCAATAGCCTGAAGTCTTCTTCTTGCCTCTGTTGTAAGTGAGTGCAGAGGAGGGGCAAGCAGGTAGCAAAAGGCTTTCTTATTGCCGCGACCTACACGTCCTCTAAGCTGATGAAGCTCACTTAGTCCAT
Source organism: uncultured Bacteroidales bacterium (assembly GCA_947074165.1). Classification (GTDB taxonomy): domain Bacteria; phylum Bacteroidota; class Bacteroidia; order Bacteroidales; family JAUNSR01; genus JAUNSR01. The sequence goes on along the minus strand of CAMTOT010000143.1, from coordinate 3,142 downwards.
AGTTTTGCGCATTATTTATAATGATTGTATTCACATTCGGAATATCTATACCGGCTTCAATTATAGTTGTCGCTATAAGAACATCATATTCATAATCTGCAAACTCAAGAATACGCTTTTCAAGAGTTTCAGGAGGCATCTGTCCGTGTCCGATAACTACTCTGGCATCCGGTACAAGACTTTTGACCTTGGCCGCAAGTTCGTCAAGCTGTTGTATTCGATTATTAATAATAAAGACCTGACCATTGCGGCTCATCTCAAAATTAACAGCTTCTTTTATTATCTCATCATCAAAACGGTGTACTTCCGTTTGTATAGGATATCTGTTAGGCGGAGGCGTTGATATAACTGAGAGATCGCGAGCTCCCATAAGTGAGAACTGAAGAGTTCGGGGTATAGGAGTAGCGGTCATCGTAAGAGTATCTACATTACTCTTCATCTGTTTAAGCTTTTCTTTTACCGCAACACCAAATTTCTGCTCCTCGTCAATAATAAGAAGACCGAGGTCTTTAAATTTTACCTCTTTTCCGATAAGTTTGTGAGTGCCTATAAGAATATCAGGTTTCCCTTCAGGCAAAGTTTTTAGTATACGTTTTACATCTGCCGGTTTTCTGGCCCTTGACAGATAGTCAATATCAACCGGGAAGTCTTTAAGACGCTCAGAAAATGTTTTAAAATGCTGGAACGCCAGTACAGTAGTAGGGACAAGAATTGCAACCTGTTTGCCGTCTGCCGCCGCTTTAAAAGCCGCGCGTATAGCAACTTCTGTTTTACCGAAGCCAACATCACCGCAGATGAGTCTATCCATGGGTCTTTCACTCTCCATGTCTTTTTTAACTTCCTGTGTCGATTTAAGCTGATCGGGTGTATCTTCATAAATAAAAGAAGCTTCGAGTTCCTGCTGAAGATATGAATCTGATGAGTAGGTAAAGCCTTTCTCATCCTTACGTTTGGCATAAAGAAGTATAAGATCACGGGCAATATCTTTCATCTTGCTTTTAGTCTTATCCTTCATCTTCTCCCATGCACCCGTACCAAGCTTATTAACACGTGGCGGATTACCTTCTTTAGCTCTGTATTTAGCCAGTTTATGCAGTGCGTGTATGCTTACAAATAGTATATCATCATTTTGATAAATAAGTTTTACCACCTCTTGCATCGTACCATTTGTATTAACGCGCACAAGTCCGCCGAACTTACCTACACCATGGTCAATGTGTACAATAAAATCGCCAACCTCAATTTGATTTAGCTCTTTAAGTGAAAGAGCAATTTTTCCTTGACGGGCCTTATCGCTTTTAAGATTATATTTATGAAAACGGTCGAAAAGCTGATGATCTGTGAAATAGCAACGTTTCATATCATCGTCTGCAAACCCCTCATGTATAGTTTTAAGTACAGGAGTAAAAGATATATTATCTCCACGATCTTCAAAAATAGTTTTAATTCGCTCGATCTGCTTTTGGCTATCGCTAAGGATATAAATTTTATATCCGCGAATAGCGTACTCGCTGAATGATTTTGCAGCCAGTTCGAAGTTCTTATGAAAAGTAGGTTGTAAAGTAGTATGAAACTCAATCTTCGCTGGGTTTTCACTAAAATGATGCGGACCAAACTCGATTCGGCTAAAAGAAAGTAGATCCTTGCGGAAATTAATAGGGTCAACTACTTTCTTCATAACATCAAGATCTCCAGATTCAGTGACGAGCAGTTGTTCGGATATCTCCTCATGAGCTATGCTTTCTACTCTTTCTATTACCCATACAATATCTTTAGTGGCGATAATAGAGTCTTTTGCGATAAATTGTGTAAAAGGGATTCCGAATTTCTCTGATTTGGAAAGATTTGAAACAAGGAATATTTCTGACACTTTATCTTTTGAGAGTTGAGAGTCTATTTCAAAAGTTCTTATACTTTCAACTTCATCACCAAAAAAGTCTATGCGATACGGATATTCATTGGAGAAGGAGTATACATCAAGAATACTTCCTCTGACTGAATATTGTCCAGGTTCATACACATAGTCAACACGCTCGAATCCGTATCCGTGAAGAACTTCCGCAACAAATACCGAATCAATCTTTTCCCCGGTTGAAATATGAAGCGTCTGTTGTGACAGCATATCTCCGCTTACCACTTTTTCAGCTAAAGCATCAGGGTAAGTCACGACCATCAGTCCAGGCTCATTCATTCTGATGCGACTAAGCACCTCAGTTCGCAGTATCTCATTTGCAGGGTCGTTCTGACCATATTTAATAGCGCGTTTATATCCCGAAGGGAAAAATAAAACTTTCTCTTCTCCCGATATTTGTATAAGATCATGATAAAAATAACCCGCGTCTTCAAGGTCATTTAAAATGAATATATAGCATTTAGCACTGTTGTTTTTTAGAGGGGCAAGAAAAGTAGCCGCCGCTGAACCCTGCAAGCCCTGAAGATATATATTAGGCTCATTATCGAATATTAATTTCTGTAAGGCGCTGAAACGCGGCTTCTCAAGAATGAATTCTGAAAGGTCGTTTGTCTTCATCTGTAACTTTATAGGAAGGAGTCAGGTTAACTCCCATATTTTGACATTTGTACACAAAATTAATTAATAAATCGTCAGAACTGGTTGTTTTGACATTAATAAACGGAATTATTTAAATTAAAACAATACAAAGCTCAATAGTTTGATTATTTTTGTGATAGAGATGAAAAGACCTTTTTTAGGTCAGTGTACGAATAATTTGAAGACAATAGATTATGTCAGATAGTATAATAATAATTCCGACATATAATGAGAAAGAAAACATTGAGAATATAATCAGATATGTTTTTAATTTACCTAAATCTTTCCATATACTCGTTATTGATGACGGTTCGCCTGACAAAACGGCGGAGATAGTTAAGCATTTGCAGACTGAGTTTGCAAGCAAATTGTATCTTATAGAAAGATCCGGTAAATTAGGTCTGGGCACTGCTTATATAGCAGGGTTTAAATGGGCGATTGAGAATAAATATGATTATATATTTGAGATGGATGCCGATTTCTCCCATAATCCGGATGATCTTATAAAGCTATATAGCGCATGTGCTACAGAGGGTAATGATATGTCTATAGGATCAAGATATGTAAGCGGGGTAAATGTTGTGAACTGGC
>CAMTOT010000142.1 GCA_947074165.1 uncultured Bacteroidales bacterium | reverse complement strand
TGTTTTGTTTAAGCATCACGCAAAGATCAACGTCAAGAGTAACGTCTTTCTCTGTCAGAGCCGGATCGTAAGCGTTCTTAACGAAACGTCCCGCAAACTCTTTGTATGCTTCTGTATTTACACTTGCCTCTACAAACTCAGGGTCAAGGTCTTCGATAAGGAAGAATTTACCCGACATATCTACCATAGGTCGCAGGTTGCCATCTTTGTCTGTAAGCATAAGCGGAGGAATACCCGCTGCTTTTGCTACACGGTCGTCATCTGCACCAAATGTAGGCGCAATGTGTACTATACCTGTACCGTCTTCTGTCGTTACATAATCGCCAAGTATAACGCGGAATGCGTTTTCTCCCGGATTGATCCACGGCATAAGCTGGCAGTAAGAGATACCTTCAAGCTCTTTCCCTTTGTACTCTTTGATTACTTTAAACGGAATCAGTTTGTCGCCAGGTTTGTAATCCTCAAGTGCAAGTTCCTCTGCTTTAGGATTGAAAAGCGAATGAAGAAGAGGTTTGGCAAGGATAACCGTCATTGGCTCTGACGTGTAAGGATTAAACGACTGTACTGCTACATAATCGATATTAGGTCCCACGCAAAGAGCTGTGTTTGAAGGAAGAGTCCAAGGTGTAGTAGTCCACGCAAGGAAGAACGCGTCTCCATGCTGAGTAAGTTCCGCGGCTGGATCTACGATCTTAAACTGCGCAACGACAGTCGTGTCTTTTACGTCACGATAACAGCCCGGTTGATTAAGCTCGTGAGTGGAAAGACCCGTACCTGCAGCCGGTGAATATGGCTGAATAGTGTAACCTTTATAAAGGAAATCTTTGTTGTACATCTGTTTAAGAAGCCACCAAAGCGTTTCAATATAACGGTTGTCATAAGTGATGTAAGGATTGTCAAGGTCAACCCAATAACCCATTTTATGAGTCAGGTCTGTCCATTCCTTAGTATATTTCATTACGTCTTTACGGCAAGCCGCGTTGTATTCGGCAACCGTAATGTTTTTTCCGATATCCTCTTTTGTGATTCCAAGAGATTTCTCTACGCCAAGCTCAACGGGAAGACCATGAGTATCCCATCCCGCTTTACGTTTTACGTGGAATCCTTTCATCGTTTTGTAACGGCAGAAAATATCCTTAATTGAGCGAGCCATAACGTGGTGAATACCGGGCATACCGTTTGCTGACGGCGGACCTTCGTAGAAAACGAAAGAAGGACATCCTTCTCTTTCTGTCATACTCTTTTGAAATACGTCATTCTCATCCCAGCTTTTCAATACTTCCTTATTGACTTCAGAAAGATTGAATCCGGAATATTCTGCAAATTTCTTACTCATATCTTGTTATACTTTTTATTATTATCTGCGTAACTCTCACAATTTTGCGAAAATCCGCACGAAGATACAAATTATTTCCCTTTTTATATTAATATGCGATTAGCTGAAACTCTTTTTTTACAAACAATATGCTCTGTTTATTTGTTTTTTAATAAAATAAAGGCAGGAATTTATGCTGAACAGAACAATCATAATACTTTTTTTGCTCGCTCTACCCCTTATATGCGCTTGTCAGAACAAGAATGACGGGGATGTGATATATTCGGTTGAAGATACCGATAATGATGCCGCATTCAGTGAAAAGCAGTCGCCTCCGGCTAAAAACAGTAAAAACAGATCGGCTAATAAATCGGGAGTAAAAAACGCCAGATTTAGCGATTTGGCTTTCCGACCTGATCTTTACGGCCCTGTGAAGAATCTAAAGATGACGGTATACGCCGCATCGGAGCTTGACAATATGCCCGATAAAGGATATGAGAGCTATATTCTTACAGAAAAATATGACTCGCTCGGTATGAGACAGACCGAAAGCCTTTTTACCACTAAGAATCTGCTTGTGGCTAAATCGGCAATACTTCATAACAGAGACGGTTTTCAGACTGAGGTGCTTTATACAGACATGTTTGATAACCTATTAAACCGCATAACTTATGAGGCTTATAAAAACGGAAACTGGAGAAGAGCTGTCAATTATGATAAATATTACAATCCCTACTCTATCATAAATTATACTTTTACAAACAAAGGGGATATATCAGAGATAAAAGAGACCGACGATAGAGGAAATCTGCTTATGCGGGAAATATTCCTTTATGACGATACGGGAAATAATACTCAAACCAATATATACAACCCTGACGGTTCAGATTACGCTATAATTGAGTATCTGTATAATGCAAAAAACAATCTTATTTCTTATCGTAACCGCGAAAACTGCGACTCGCTTTTAGTGTATTACGAAGCAGACTACGTAGGAGATTCGCTTTTAGTAAGTGATATGACAGAGGTTACTGTGATGGGGGAACTGACAAGCGTTACAAAGAGTAAATATGACCCGCTGGGAAATGTTCTGAGCAGAGAGATCTCTTTTCCAAAAGAGAAAAAGACAGAGCAAAAACTGTATATGTACAAATGGGACCTGTGGGGGAACTGGATGCAGGTAGCTATCGTGAGCAATGATAAAACAACTGTTGTAGCAGAAAGAGAGATTACATATTTCCCTCAGTAGCGCGATTAAAAAAAATAAACATTATAAATGTCAAGATAAAAAATAAGCTCGTATCACTACGAGCTTATTTTTAGTATCAAAAAAGTGAGATAAGATTTGATAAATATTAGGTATAATATACATTACAAAGTTCTTTTTTAATTCGTGCCTGATGGTGTCCAGTCAAAAAATCCGACTTCGACACCGTTATCTTGTTTTTCAAGAGAAGTATCTGATATGTTAATCACGTAACTCTGTATCATAGCCTGATAACTTTGATAAGATTCAAAATTGCGATTATCTATAGTACTGTTAATGTTACTCAATACATCTTCTCTTTTAGTTCTTTTTGTAGGCATAATATATTAGTTTAAGTTTAAGTGGCATCTTACATTTTGTGTTTTCCTCTGTGAATTTAATATGTAATTATAACAAACAAAAGCCAAATTCATACTTTTTTGCATTTTATGCCAAACAACACAATTTTAATTAATATAAACAAGCCTATTTATAAACAATATAAAGAAAACCCTTTATAAATGGATACATCTGCACATATCCATCTACAAAGGGCTCTTTATTACAAACTACACTTACAATTATTTATAACAATTCTTTTTAAGCGTAACCTTATATTATAAACAAAGATTATCAATCTTCAAAATCGAAATCAAAGTCGAAATCATCCATGAATTCCGGTTGTGCAAATTCATCAATACTGCGTCTGTCTTTTTTAGTAGGACGACCGGTACCTTTGGCTCTGTCTACAAATCCGCTGATTTTATTCATCTCAAGTATTTCGTATTGATCCGGCGTAGTAACATTCTCCATAAAATCAGGCACAAGTTTCGCTCCCATACGTCTTTCAGTAAGTTGCAAAACTTTAAAAGAATAAGTAATAGGAGGTTTTCGGACCTGTATCACATCATTCACTTTAATATTTCTCGAAGCCTTTGCAAGCTGGTTATTTACCATAACACGCCCTTTTTTGCAAGCTTCTACTGCAATAGTGCGACTCTTAAAGATTCTCACCGCCCACATCCACTTATCAATTCTGACTTCGTCTGCCATAATATTTTATTTGTTGTTAAATTGATTCATCGTAATCTGAATACCCGCCAGACAGAAACTTTTTATTATCTCTATGGCACGGGTAAATTTGTCTTCCATCTCCGCTTCCTCTTCCTTTGGGAATGCGCCAAGCACATAATCAACCTGGGCTCCTTTAGGAAAATCACATCCGATACCGAAACGAAGTCGGGCATATTTATCATTACCAAGCACACGGGCAATATCTTTAAGTCCGTTGTGGCCGGCGTCACTCCCCTTTGGTTTAAGGCGAAGCGTGCCAAATGGTAAAGCAAGGTCATCTACGATAACAAGAACATTCTCGGCAGGGATTTTCTCCTCCTGCATCCAGTATCGCAGGGCATTTCCGCTCAGATTCATATATGTTGATGGCTTAAGCAGGATAAGTTCCTTATTCTTAACCCTTGTTTTTGCTACAGCGCCGTAACGCTTATCCTCAAAAACAATATTGGACGCCTTAGCTAAGGCGTCCAATACTCTGAATCCGATATTATGACGGGTATAATGGTACTCTGCACCAATATTCCCAAGACCACAAATCAAATACTTCACTTTTTTTCTACTATGCTAAGAAAATTACTTTTTGTTAGCTGCTGCTGCTTTAGCACCACGAGCCGCACGAGTCAATTTAACTGCACATACAACAGCGTTTTTAGCGTTAAGAAGCTCAAGGTTTTCGAAAGAAAGTGCACCAACCTGGATAGTTTTACCAAGACCAAGTTCAGTAACGTTGATTTCAAGACGCTCAGGTACGTTAGCATAAAGTGCTTTAACACGTAGTTTACGCATCTCAAGAGATAGTTTACCCCCTTGACGAACACCGTCAGCAAGACCTTCAAGTTTAACAGGAACTTCGATTACGATTGGTTTCTCTTCGAATACCTGTAGGAAGTCAATGTGAAGAACTTTGTCAGTTACCGGGTGGAACTGTAGATCCTGAACGATAGCTTTGCATGCTTTACCATCGATAGTAAGTTCTACAACAAAGATATCCGGAGTGTAGATAAGATTACGTACAGAAGTTTCTGAAACTTCGAATGCGATTTCTTTTTCACCACCATAAAGGATTGCAGGGATGTTACCTGCTGCGCGAACTGCTTTAGTTGCTTTTTTGCCGATGTCAGTTCTTGACTGACCTGCTAATTCAAATGATTTCATTTTTTAATTTTTGATTGTGTTACTCAAAATTTAGGATTTTGCTCCTTATTTCCCATCACACGGAGTGTTCGTAAAAAGCGGTGCAAATATAGCTATTTATTTTATTAATTATCAACACCTGAGACTTATTTCTTACTAAAAGGTGGATTTAATATCCACTTATTAATATTTTTTTATTAATTTGTAAACCTAAATTAAGTATGCTTGTTTACTAACATAGCTAAATATATATATTATGTTCGAAAAAGAATTAAAAGGCGAATTGGAGATTCGCTGGTCCAAAATAAAAAATGCCATAAAGGCAGCAAATATTGAAAGCTGTTTAATCTCAGATACTATAAATCTATATTATACTACAGGACGTGTCTTCAATGGTTATACATACATAACACAGAACAGAGAGCCTCTTTTCTTTGTAAGAAGACCGATAGGACTTGTAAACGGAAAGATATCGTATATCAGAAAAGCTGAGGACATTATTGAGAAGCTGGAAAAACTGGGATATCCGATTCCCGCGTCAATAGCTCTTGAGGCTGATTCTCTTACTTACAATGAATACAATAGACTTGCATCTGTCTTTAACGATTCGGCAAAGTATAATCTAACTCCTATAATAAGAGATGTCAGGGCTATAAAAACGCCTTATGAAATAGAAAAAATGAGAGAGTCGGGCCGTCGTCACGCTGCGGTATGCGCCCACGTTACATCTGTTTATCAAGATGGAATGACAGATGATGAGGTGTGCATCGAACTTGAAGGGTACGCACGCAGGCTTGGCAACCTTGGTATATTCAGGATATTCGGTTCTAGCATGGAGATTTTTATGGGAAGCGTGCTTGCCGGTGAAAACGCAGATACTCCGTCTCCTTACGATTTCGCTCTTGGAGGCGAAGGTATAAGTAGCTCTCTGCCTGTAGGCGCTAACGGCACTATCCTAAAACCGGGAATGACTCTAATGGTAGATATGGGTGGTAATTTTACGGGGTATATGACTGATATGACAAGAGTTTACTCTATTAGAGAACTTAAAAGCGATCTTGCGAAAAGCGCTCATCAGGCTTCGCTTGACATACATAAATGGGTAAGAGAGAACGTCAAACCAGGTATAGCCGCAGCAGATATCTATAATTACGCGCTCGAACTTGCAAAATCACGTCAGCTTGACAAATATTTTATGGGGCACAAACAGCAAGCCGGATTTGTTGGTCACGGCGTAGGTCTTGAGATAAATGAGTCTCCCGTACTTGCTCCGCGCTCGAAGCATATTCTGGCAGAGGGCATGACTTTTGCTCTGGAACCTAAATTTGTAATACCGGGTGTGGGTGCCGTAGGTATAGAAAATACATATGCAGTTACGTCTACCGGAACGGAATTACTGACTCTGTTTAATGAGGATATTATAGAACTCTCATAAAAATTGGCCTATGATAGTGGAAAATATATCTTTTCTCACTTTGGGTATAACCATCTCGTTCTTTGCTTCGCTCACATTTTCGCTTATAAAAAAGAGAAATCGAAGCAGATTACAGTCCATATTAATGTTTGTATTAGGAATATGGACTGTATTTATGGCAAAGGACGCCTTATATATATTACCTGTCGTAAAAACAAACTTATACATACAACATGTCATACTTTCTTTTGATCTGCTGTGTGTGCAACTTTGCGCATTCCTCTTGCTAGAAATCACTATGCCGGGATATATACGCGGAGCTAAGCTCGCTACTCTCTTTACTCCGTCAATAATATTTCTTCTCACCGTGATATTCCTTTATAGTGAACGTGTGTTTGAACTCTTCACTCTTTATTCTCTCATATTCGGTTGTTGCATTGGCATAAGGGTGATATATTCCGCCTTCAAGTATAAGAGATTTATAAAAAATAATTTTTCCTATACAGAAGATTTAAGTGTAGAGTGGCTTATTAACGTGACTCTCGCTTTGGCTATATGTCTTTTAACAAGTGTCTTGAATATGAACGAACTGACTCCTATTTCAGACATAATATACTATATAGTCAGCTCCTTGATATGGGGATTTGTATACCACTATTCATCCAATCATATCACTATTGCGAGCGTCTGTAAATATGGAATGTTTAATTATGATCTTGAATTGAAGTTAAGTGATGATATTCAGCAATGCCCTGAGTCACAAAAAAGCAGATTTGTATATCGCGATCTTGATTCAAGACTTATAAAAACTATCAAAGATGAGAGATTATACCTTGACCCGAAATTATCTGTAGAAAAAGTCGCTCAGAAATTAAGTACAAACAGGACGTACCTTTCGCAATACCTCAACAGTAAACTAAATACTACTTTTTATGAGTTTATTAATAAATACAGAGTGGAGGCGGCAAGCAATCTTCTGCTTGAAAATAGAAAAGCGACTCTTGAGCTGTTTTATAAAAAAACGGTTCTATTGTTATATCCAGTTCTGTAACGTCATCATC
>CAMTOT010000141.1 GCA_947074165.1 uncultured Bacteroidales bacterium | reverse complement strand
TAAGACACATTAAACCTACAGCTTCTGCCGAACCATAAATATATTTGGAGGCCTCTTCATCTGTCTCATAGACTTTTTTGCTAAGATCTGCTTTCATGCTGGCAAGAAAACTATCAACAAGTTCATCTGATATTGAATACTTCTGTTTAACGCAGCAAAACGCACATATAACAGGATTAAGACTGAATCCTGTTAGTTTGCTTTTACTGTATTCTATTTCAAATTCACTAAAAAGTTCTTTTTGATTACTAAACATGAATGAATCAACAATTTCATCAGCAAGCCTCACAAAACCATAAATCCCGAATATATCATCTCGTATTGATTTGTCTAATAGGCAGGTCGCTGAATAAAATGATGTGCTGTAATTTTTGGTTATCGTCTTTGCGACTTCGACTGAGGTCTTAATGTAAAGTGGATCCATACTATATTATGTTTTTCGTACTAAATATTGCAATTTCAGTATTATAACTATGATATAACAATCTACACATCTTTTTGTTTTAACAAATATTCAAACTAGTTTATACTACTGTGATGTGTTGTTTCTACTCACGTAATTTTCCAATATAACATAGTCTATTATAATTTAAAACATTAATTATCTTTTAATAAATTTCGTACAATTATTATCATTTACATACTCAATTTTTAAAAGATTAAAGGGTTATTATTATGATGATTTATTATCTTTACAGAATTAGAAAAAGTAAAATATATAAAAATGATTAGTGAATGGAACTACCATCAACTAACACCGGAAGAAGTAAAATACCAAAAAGAGCTTATAAAAGAGCTCTCGCTTAGCCCCGCTACTGCAAGTATTCTTGTAAGCCGGGGTATAACAACTGTCGAAGCGGCGAATAGATTCTTACGTCCTCAGTTGTCTGATATGCATGATCCGTTTCTAATGAAAGATATGGATAAGGCAGTGGAGAGGCTTAATCAGGCTATAGGAAATAAGGAGAAAATTCTTATCTATGGCGATTATGATGTAGACGGTACCACAGCTGTATCTTTGGTATATAAATTTTTAAGAAATTATTGCAATCTTCTTGACTACTATATTCCCGACCGATATGACGACGGGTATGGTATATCTGAAAAAGGCATAGATTATGCCTATGATAATGGTGTTACCTTAGTTATAGCGCTCGACTGCGGGATAAAAGCTATTGACAAAATAGCTTATGCGAAAACTAAAAATATTGACTTTATAATTTGTGATCATCACACTCCTGATGATGAATTGCCGGATGCTTACGCTATTCTTGACCCTAAAAGAAATGACGCGAGCTATCCATTCCAGCACCTTTCAGCGTGCGGTGTCGGGTTTAAATTTATGCAGGGGTTTGCTATAAATAATAAACTTGACTGTTATAATCAACTTATCCCATTGCTTGATCTTGTTGCTGTGAGCATCGCTTCTGATATCGTACCGATAACGGGGGAGAACAGGATTCTTGCCCATTACGGACTTCGTCAGATTAATAAAAATGCAAGCTTAGGACTTCAGGGTATTATTGACCTATGCGGACTTCGTGAAAAAGAGATTACAATATCTGATATAGTTTTCAAAATCGGACCCCGCATTAACGCCTCAGGGCGTATGATGTGTGGAAAAGAGGCTGTAGATTTGCTTACAGCTAAAGATATGGCTTCAGCAAAGGTGAAAACAGAGAATATAAATAAGTATAATGAAGAGCGTAAGATTCTTGATAAAAGGATTACAGACGAGGCTAATTTTATTATAGATCAGATTCATGATTTTGAAGATAAGAAATCTATAGTTATATATAATGATACATGGCATAAGGGTGTGATTGGCATTGTTGCGTCAAGACTGACAGAGCTTCATTATCGTCCAGCTGTTGTACTAACCAACTCTAATGGTTTGGCAACTGGATCGGCACGCTCCGTGCAGGGGTTTGATGTATATAAGGCTATAGAATCATGCCGGGATATTATTGAAAACTTCGGAGGTCATACATTTGCGGCAGGTCTTTCCCTTAAAGTTGAAAATATTCCATTGTTTATGGATAGGTTTGAGCAATTTGTGAGCGAAAACATAACACAGACTCAAACTATACCACAGAATGATATTGATCTTGTCATAGACTTTAAAAATATCAATCAGAAATTTTTCAAGGAGCTTAAAAAGCTAAATCCATTCGGACCGGGTAATACAAAACCGGTTTTCTGTACTAAAAACGTATATGATTTCGGAACAAGTCGTCTGGTTGGAAGAGAACAAGAGCATATAAAACTGGAACTGGTAGACAGTAAAAGTGAAAATATTATGAATGGGATTGCCTTTGGCATGAGAAAGTTCTTTGATTATATAAAACAGAGAAAACCGTTTGATATATGTTATACCATTGAGGAAAATAACTTCAACGGAAACATCTCTCTGCAGCTTTTAATAAAGGACATAAAACCATCGGAAGAAATATAGTTTTACAATAAGATTCTATATCGGGTGTCAGATATATATAGCATATTAAAACAATACTGGGGATATGATAAGTTCCGAGATCTTCAGGAGGACATTATTAATTCTGTACTTGCTGGTAAAGATACTCTTGGACTTATGCCTACGGGTGGAGGTAAATCTATTACATTTCAGGTTCCGGGGATGCTACTTGATGGCATTTGCATCGTAATCACACCTCTCATTGCGCTGATGAAAGATCAGAAAGATAATCTCAGAAGCAAAGGTATAAAGGCGGCAGCAATATATACAGGCATGAAAAGGCATGAGATACTAACAGCCCTTGATAACTGCCTGTATGGTGATTATAAATTTCTATACGTATCTCCCGAACGACTTTCTTCAGAGCTGTTTTTGAGTAAAGTAAGGCATATGAATGTGAATATGCTGGTAATAGATGAATCTCACTGTATCTCGCAATGGGGATATGATTTCAGACCTTCATATTTGAAAATATCTGAGTTTAGGGAGCTAATACCTCATGCGCCCGTACTCGCGCTTACGGCTACAGCTACAGCTGAGGTTGTAAAAGATATTCAGACAAAGCTTGATTTTAAGGCTGAGAATGTGTTTCGGAAGAGTTTTGCACGTGAGAATCTTGCATATATAGTAAGAGACGTTTCAGACAAACATGGCAAACTGCTGCAGATATTAAATTCAGTGCAAGGCACATCTGTTGTATATGTGAGATCGCGAAAAAAAACAAAGGAGATTTCCGACTATCTCAATGAGAATGATATTAACGCTGACTATTATCACGCTGGATTGAGCCCGGCAATAAAAGAAAAAAAACAAGATCTGTGGAAAAAAGGAGAATGTCGTGTTATTGTCTCTACTAATGCTTTTGGCATGGGTATTGATAAAGCAAATGTGCGCACAGTCATTCACCTTGATCTTCCGGATTCACTTGAGGAATATTATCAGGAGGCAGGTAGAGCGGGAAGAGACGGAGAAAAAGCTTACGCCATAATATTATATAACAAGTCAGATCAAACAAAACTAAAAAAACGTATTCTAGATACATTCCCGGAAAGAGACTTCATAAAAAGGGTATATCACTATCTTGGTTCATTTTATCAAATTGCGGAAGGTGCAGGGTTTGAAGCTGTGTTTGACTTTGATCTTGCACGGTTTTGTGCATCATATAGTCTGCCATTAAATCCGACGCATCATGCTTTAAAACTTATACAGCAAGCTGGATATATCGTTTACGATGAGAATGCTGATACTCAGTCGAGAATTATTTTTACCGTAACCAGAGACGAGTTGTATCGCCTTAAAGAGTTTGATGCAAAGACAGTAAAGCTTATTAATATTGTACTCAGAGCTTATACTGGACTTTTCGCTGATTATGTATACATACGAGAAGATTTGATATCTCTTAAGACAGGACTAACAAATACAGAAATTTACGAGAGACTAATTATGCTGAGTCGACAGCATATACTTCATTATGTACCGGCGAGAAAGGGAGCTATGGTATGTTTCCTTAAATCAAGAGTAGAGAAAGAGTATATGTCTATACCTAGATCGGTTTATGAGGATAGAAAGGAGAGGTATTCTACCAGAATCGGCAGTATGATAAAGTATGCCTCAGAGGATAGTGTGTGTCGTACAAAAATACTCTTGAGTTATTTTGGCGAGACTAATCGTAGTGAATGTAATACTTGTGATGTCTGCATAGATAAAAAGACAGGAAAACTTACAGTTTCTAAATTTGAAGTGATACAAAAAGAGATTATGATCTTACTTGAGGGAGGATGCATAGAGTGCGAACGGCTAATATCTTCACTTAATTACGAGGAATCGCTAGTGATTGAGTCTATTCGTTTTTTACTTGATGAGAACTACATTTACGAACAAGAGAACTGTTATTATAAAACAAAAAAATAAGAATCTCACATTTTAGGTTATGTTAAAAGGTATTTTTATAATCTTACTCTATTTGTTCATAGGGGAGGTTGCAGGTTATTTCACCGGAGGTTTTATGCCCGGTAGTGTATTTGGTATGATATTTCTTTTTATTTCCTTAAAGACAGGTATAGTAAACGCTGATCATGTCAGAAAAGTAGCTACGGTACTAACTAAGAATATGACAATGTTTTTTGTCCCGGCTTCAATCGGTCTTATGGCTTCATGGGATATTATCTCCGGCAACTGGTTCGCAATCGTATTAATCACATTGCTAAGTTCGTTAAGCGTTATCCTGTCTGTAGCATTAATACAGCAGAAAATGGAATCTTCAAATAAAAAAATTAAACAAAATGAAACAGATATTATTTGAAAATACTCCATTTATGCTCACTCTGGTAACCGGCAGCTATCTTTTCGGAGTATGGGTATATAAAAGAAGTAAGATTGCATTATTACATCCATGCCTTATTTGTATGATAATAATAATCTCCTTTCTTACCTTTATGGATATTCCTTATGAGTCATTTAAGGAAGGTAGCAAGTTGATTGATTTCATGCTCGGTCCATCTGTTGTAGCTCTTGGATTATTGCTATATGATCAGCTTGATCATGTGAAAGGCAATATTATATCTATCATTACATCTGTGGCAACAGGTGCGTTTATAGGTGTATTGAGTGTGATTGTAATTGGTAAACTGTTTAATCTTGAGGATATGATGATAGTTTCGCTTGAACCAAAATCTGTCACTACACCAATAGCGGTAAGTCTTTCTGCAATACATGGCGGTATACCTGCACTGACCGCTGTCACTGTTGTGATCTGCGGGATATCAGGAGCGGCCCTGGGACCAAAAATTCTTTCTTTATGCGGTATAAAAAGCCCCATTGCAGTAGGTCTTTCACTTGGTGCTGCATCTCACGGACTTGGCACTGCAAGAGCGATGGAGATTGGAGCAATAGAAGGAGCGATAGGTGGATTATCTATAGGGATAATGGGGATAATGACTTCAATAGCCATACCATTAGTAAATTATCTAATGAAACTTATTTAGTAAGAGTTATTCTTCATGATAATATAAAGCAAAAAAAGGACGCGATAATAAATCGCGTCCTTTTTCTTTGCTAATAATAAGTATATGTTATTTAGGAGAATAGGCATACAAGCCAATTAATACACCTGATTCGCTCTCTGTTTTAGCGCTTGATATCTTTGAAGCATCTGCCTGATAAAACTCCCTCCATAGCTTTCCGTTATCCAAAGAATACATAAACATATATTTTCCCTCATCAGAACTAATCTTCAGCTTCAAAGATTGATTTTTTTTATCTTTAGGAAGTGGAGCATAAGTCACCCGTGAGTAGTCTTGAGGTCCTTTGAATATAACCATTTCATTTCCTGAGATCATAGTTTTCCCAAACATATAACAAGCATTATTGTTTTGATAGCACACCATACCGGCAAAATCATTATCATATGCAGGCTGGAAATCTAAGTCTACTTCCGCCTCAAAATTTGTATGTTGCTGTCGTCTGCCAAGAAAAGCAGGATTGTTAATATCATATATAGAGTTAGACTGTGGTGTAATGCATAGCTTTCCCTCATCCAGGGTATACCAGCTTTTCTTTGGTGTACGGATCATCACCCATTTAGAATCAAGGATATATTCATTAAAATTATCTTCCCATACAAAGTTACCACTATTGAAATTACTCTGCAGATTACATGACTCATATTTCTTAATAACAGGTACACTCTCATCTTTAGCGAGAATCTGTGGATAGTCTTCGTTCCAGATTACAGGAAGCATGAATGTCTCTTTTCCGGTATTAAAAAAGTCACTACGATAAGGTCTTGCTCCAAGAAAAATAGCAAACCATTCATTATCATTATTCTTTATAAGCTGTGTATTAGATGCTTCAATCACTTTAAACTGTCTTTGAGAAGAAAGTTCTTTTTGAGAAAGTACTACCCCCGACTTATTATAGTCATATGGTCCCTTTATATTATTAGCCATCATAGCTATATTCTCTACATTATCGCCATTACGCCCGAAAGAAGCAATAAGATAATGCTTACTCTTCTCTGAATAGACACGTGGTGATGATATATATAGCTGACTAAAGCTGGTATTGTCCTCCTTGCTAAATATCTCATATTTTGCACCAACCTTATTGGTTAATAAATCATACTCAGCAAGCATGATAGTCTCTTTGGCAATCAGTCCGTTCTCATTTTTGGTATCTACACAGTATAGTATATAAGAATTATCATCGTCGAAAACAACAGAGATATCACGCCCCTCTATACCTTCAATCTTAACAGGATCTGACCAACCGGTCAGAGGGTCATTACTTTTAAGCATAAAATTGCCTATACTACCCGTGCATTGAGCTAACATATAGAAACACTGCTCTTCCTCATTATATGTAATAAAAGGAGATACAATACCATTCTTGTACGTCACAGAATCCATATCCATCTGTGATATCCTGTCTATACCATGCCCTATCTGCTCCCAATTAATAAGATCATTACTCTGAAATACCGGCAAGCCGGGAAAGTAATCGAAAGAAGATGTTGTAAGATAATATGTATCATTCTTTCTGCAAATCGATGCCTGAGAATAGGTGCCTGAAAGAATAGGATTAAAATAGAAATCTCGTGTATCAATTGGTACTTCGTAACAAACATCCTGACCTCTATAAACAAAATTATCAAAACCGGCCAGTGTTCTCTTCTTCTCACCGCAACTTTCTAATGTAAGAAGTAAAACCGCAACCAAACAATAATTCAATTTTTTCAAGATCGGAAGAGCGTCGTGTAGGGAAAGAGTGTACGTCCTGGTTTA
>CAMTOT010000140.1 GCA_947074165.1 uncultured Bacteroidales bacterium | reverse complement strand
TCAGAACTACCTGTCATAAGTATCACAGGGATATCTCCTGCCCCTTTGAGAATATCTATACCCGATATATCTCCCATCTCCATATCCGTTATAATAATATCAAATTTATCATCATCAGGAATATGTCCGAGTTTACTTACCAGCATGCTGACAACTCTTAACATAGCGGGATCGTCATCAATAATTTTAATCCTCTTTAGACCTTCTGGAATAATAGTATGAATATTCTCCGAAAATCCGTTAGACACAAATTCAGCAGGTATAACTATATCAAATGCAGAGCCCATGCCCACTTGTGAAATGACTGAAATATCACCCTTCATCTGATCAACAATACCTTTTACGACAAACAGACCAAGCCCTGTACCTGATGCCATATTATTATTCTCTTCAACTCGCGTGAATGGTGTAAACAGATTATCTATATATCTGGCAGGTATGCCTGCACCGGAGTCTTTAACCGTTATTTTCAGCTTGTCAGAATCAACACGTATAATAAGACTAATTTCTCCCTCTTTGGTATATTTGACAGCGTTTGACAACAAATTGACTACAACTTGTTTTATCTTCGTCATATCACCTTTCACAAATACATGAGGCGCGTCATAACGCAACTCAATGCCTTTAGCATTAGCAAGAGGTGAGAACATATCATAAATCTCCTCCGCCATAGACAGTACGTCAAATTCGGATGGTGTGATATTATACGAACCCTTTTCAAGTGAGGAGTATTCAAGCAGATTTTCAAGCATCGCCAATATATGCGACGCAGAGTTTTTCATTGAAGCAACATCACTACTCTTACCCATCATATCAAGATAGCCAACAATAGAGCTGAGAGGCGTTTTAATATCATGAGATACTGACAGTAACAACGTGTGACGACTCTCCATCGTACGCTTTATCTTATCATTAGCCAATTGCAGCTCCATTTTTGCTCTGTATCCTTTACCGAGATCGGTAAATATCATCAGAATCACAAATAATATAAGGACAAGCGCTATTACCGCACCTATAACGGAATATAGATAATTACGCTCGATAGAGGCCTTACTATCTTCTATGATATTGAGCGTCCCGTCAAGAGTTTCCCGCTGTAAATCCATAAGAAGAGTTAGAATCTCACCTGAAATACTTTTATCTACAGTAATTAATTTAGAAACCTGCCGTTCAATATCTTTCAGTGATTTCTCGTAAACCTCGGCAGTCTGACGCGCTATATCTTCAACTTCAACATACATATATTCGAGTGAATCCGGCATATTAGCACGTATGGTATCGACCCTCTGACTCACAACCATCTTAACAGAGTCTTTACCCGGTTTAAATACCTCTCCAAGTCTTCTTATGAAACTCTTCTTTGGCACTTCATTCAACAATGTGTCACTTATTACATTTAGTATAAGAGTATCATCCTTTTCAGGGGGTGTATATGACTTCAGCTTATCAGTAAGATGCTGAGCCGGATTAGTGGCGGAAAGTTGCTTATTGAGTTTTGTAAAATTCTTAGACTGCTCACTAAGCAAAGAATCAATCTTCATAAACCTCAATTCCTCTTCCGGCTTAAGAACGGACAAGGTATCAAGTAAAACATTGACCCTTACCATAGCTTCACGATATTTAGTTATATAACTACGGTTCTTTGATAAAAGATAAAGTCCGGAATACGACTGAGATTCACTAACGGTATATACCAGTTCGTTGGTGAAGGACAAAATATCATGTCTCACCTCAATATTATCTTTTTTAGAAGTAAATTCTCCCCTTAGATTATTAAGATAAATAACCGTGGCTGTTATAACGACCGTCACAATTATATATATAAGTGCGGCCTGAAAACGTATCTTGCGTTCTATACTTTTGGGCATAATCCACATATTTAGTAAACTGTACAAAGATAACTATAAATACCACACTCTCAGTGTAGATAATTTCCACACAAAATACACACATTCCACATATAAGCAACCTGGCACAGCAAATAACACTTGCTGATTACCAATCAGTTACAAAACAAACAAGATTATGGCACAGCGTTTGGATTATATATTACAGAACATACAATCAGTATAAATAATTATAAACTTCTAAAATTAAACTGTTATGAAAAAAGTAATTTTGTCAATCGCAATCGTATTAGGTTCAGTATCTTTCGCTACTGCTGCAAATGTAAATATCGCTGATGATCAGAAAACATCAACTGAGCAGACTACTGAAACTACAGAGAAAAAAGAAGATTGCAAAAAAGAGTGTGAAGACAAAAAAACTTCAGACACTGAAAACAAAACTGAAGAAAAAACAGAAGATACAGCTAAAAACTAATTCTGAAACGGTATATAAAGACTAAATGTAAGTAGTCTAAAACTGTATTCAGATCAAGGTTTAGGTGTAAATTTCAGACAATAATGACGCCTGCGGGAATATCGTATTACTCATCCGACCGATATATTCCCGCAGGCGTTTGTTATTTTAACTCATACAATTTAATAGTTACACCGAAAAACTAATCAGTATTTTAAAATTGGCGCAATACTTTGAAAAATATGTATTACTAAATTACTCATGATAAAAAATATACAATGTCTGGTCATTGTTGTGTATGAAGAAGATGTTTATTATTTTTATGCGGAAAATATGTTATTTGCATGAACCGTCTGACATATTAAGTAAATTTACCTAAATCACATTAACTATGCCTTTTTTATCTACTAATATATTTTATCAAATTGAGATACTCTATTTCATAGGGGGAGTTGTTACAGCCAGTCTGTTATTGGGCATTTTAAATATATTTATTAATAAAACCAGAGAGCGAGAGAAGATTCGAAACGGAATTAATAATATATCACGGTTTCTTGATACGATGCCATACATGGCTCTAATAATTGACAATGAAAACAAAATAACGGAAATTGTTAATTTTAAAGAGATCATTTTCCCTACACTAACTCCGGAAGAGATTAATAACAAGAAGATTTTTGAGTTGGCTGAAAAAGACTCTGATTATAAAGACACATGCAGGATAATAACGGAGAATGTAACAAAGACCAGAGATCTTGGCAGGATATTTATGAGCAAATATCTGCAAAAAACCCGCAAAGGGAATAACTGGATACACCTGCGTACTTCCCGCCTTGATGAAACACATATCGTTTGTTATCTTCACGACATTACCGAACGCGTACAACGAAGTGAAGAGATTGTTTCCTTAAAAAGCTTCTTACAGGTTATACTTGACAACATACCGGAAGGTGTGCTGGTAAAGGACGCGGACGATGACTTCAGGTATCTTTTCATTAATGAAAGGATGAGAACAAGTTTCAATAAAAATATTAGTGTTATAGGTAAAAACGACTACGAACTTGGTGTAACTTCTGCTAAAGCATATCATAAAGAGGATATCGACGCATTTAATTCGTCTGAGCCTCTTATGTTTGACAAAATAGAGTTTGACAATAATAAAATGCCAAAGAAGTGGTATACAACAATAAAGAAACGTATATCAGACAACGGTCATAACTATATACTTGCGGTGGAAACCGATGTTACAGAATCGCGTAAACGAGAATTTGAATATAGCAATATGCGTAAAGAACTGGCTATTGCGATAGACGCCGGTGATTTTAAGGTATGGAGCTACAATACAAATAGTAAGATTTATAAAATAGTCAACAACAGATTAACTTCAGAGGAGGAATATATCCGTCTGGAGGAGGTTCTGTCTGACATTCACCCTGAAGATAAATACGAGTATAGTCAGTTTATTGAGTCATTATCAAATGGAGATATAGCAACCGGATCAATTGTTATCAGAGTAATTAAAGATTGTATCACTGTATGGACTGAAACATTCGCTTCTGGCGTAAAGAATGAGATAACCGGCGAGATAACCGCAATAATAGGTGCGGAAAAAGACGTTACACAGAACAAGCTAAGGGAAGATGAGTTTATTGAATTAAGAGAGAAGGCCGAGTTAGCAAACAAACAGAAAAGTGCGTTTTTAGCAAATATGAGTCATGAAATACGTTCTCCTCTTACCGCTATAATAGGTTTTTCTAATCTTATAATAGAAGCAGAGACACGTGAGGAAAAAGAGCAATATATGCATATTGTTCAGTCAAATAATGACTTATTACTACAACTTATCAATGACATTCTTGATCTTTCAAAGATAGAGGCAGGGACTATTGACTTCAACATCTCCGAATGGAGCATTAACGATACGTTTAATGAAATTGAGCAGATTTTCTCTCAGCGAATACCGGAGAAGGTGCAGTTTATTAATAATATTCCTGAAAAAGAGTATATCATAAACAGTGAGAAAAACCGTCTTACTCAGGTTCTTACGAATTTCCTAAATAACTCTATAAAATACACCTCTCAGGGAAAGATTGAACTTGGATATGAGGTTAGGGAGAAGGATATCTATTTTTATGTTTCCGATACCGGAACAGGAATTAAAAAGGAGAATCTTGAGCAGGTATTTACAAGATTTTCTAAGTTCAACAGATCAATATCGGGTAACGGACTAGGACTCTCTATATGCAAGATGATTATTGAAACATTAAAAGGAGAAATAGGTTTTACTTCGGAAGAAGGAAAAGGTAGTATATTCTACTTTAGCTTTCCTTTATCTGTGCTTATTAACGGAGATACTGTGCATGAGACTTATCTAACTGATGAAAATGAACCAGATATTTCATCATTGGATGTAAAAGATGCTCTGGATAACCATTCCGATATATTTCAGGAAGAAGCATTTAATGAGAATCTTGAGACCTTGCTCGTAGCTGAAGATAATGACAGCAATTACCTTTTCCTCTCTTGCATGCTGCGAAACAAATTTAATTTAGTACGTGCCTGCACTGGTCTGGAAGCACTTAATCTGTATAAGAAAATTAATCCAAACGCCATATTAATGGATGTCAGAATGCCGGAGATGGATGGCCTTACAGCAACAAGAGAGATCAGAAAAGAGGGCTCATTGATACCAATTATCGCTATAACCGCTCATGCATTTGATGAAGACAGACGCAAAGCTATAGAAGCAGGCTGCAATGCATTTCTTACTAAGCCGGTAAATAGCTCTTTGCTGAGCAGTACACTTGCTGACATATTGCGTAACGGGAATGAATAATTATATATAGAATAACATTCCCTCCAAGACATTAAAAGACTAATAATCACCGGTCATATGTATTGCAAATATATTTGTGTCGTATTTTTTATTAATTGGAATTAAACCTTTATATGAATATTAAGTCTAAAAAATAAATTTAAAGATCCGAATCTATTATCCACTACTGTAATATATCGGAAACACCGCAAAACATTTGATAAGGTATGAGATTGTATTTATTGACTATTATGTTATCGGCAGCCGGCATTATGCAGATAAACGCCCAAAGTATAAAAGGGCGGACAATGGATGCCTTAACAAAAGAAAAACTTGAATTTGTAAATGTAGCTCTATATAAAGACGGCTCTGATAAGATTGTGCAGGGCATGACTTCGGATATGGAAGGCTCTTTTGATTTTCAAAATGTTGAAAAAGGAAGCTATCAGCTAAAAATATCATTTGTAGGATACAAACAAATGACTATACCGGTGGCTCTTACTGCAAATAAGCCGAATGCCGCTTTGGGAAATATATTTCTTCATGAGGACACGAAAGTACTATCGGAGGTACAGGTTACAGGGCAAAAATCTCAAATGAAATTTGAGGTTGATAAAAGGACATTTAATGTAGATCAGAATATAGCAAGTGCAGGAGCATCAGCTTCGGAGGCTTTATCTAATATTCCATCTATATCGGTAGATAATGAGGGTAATGTATCTTTAAGAAATAATTCAAGCGTTACAATATGGATAAACGGACGACCGTCTGGTATTACGGAGGATAACCAGGCACAAATACTGGAGCAGCTTCCCGCTGAAAGTATTGAATCAATAGAGGTTATCACCAATCCATCTGCAAGATACAGCTCTGAAGGCTCAGCCGGCATCATTAACATTGTGATGAAGAAAGAGAAAAATAAGGGTTATTACGGCGGTGTATCAGCGGGAGGAAATACATTGGGAGGATATTCAGCTTCTGCTAACATAAATATCAACTATAAGAAATTTGAGGGATTAGCAAGTGCCGGCTACAGGTATCATTCTTTCGATACGAACGGCGAAACTGTACGTACGTCATACCTTGGCGACGGATCAGAATCTATTCTTAATCAAAACAGTGATGGAAAAGGCAGTGGCGGAGGAATCTTTGCTCGTCTCGGCGGTACTTATAATATCACCAGAAAGGATGCTCTTGGGCTAAGCCTTTCTATGATGGACGGAAACCGAAACAGAGATAATAGAATTGTATACAATTATCCTTTTTCATCTAAACAAAGCTCAGAGCGTATAACAAAGGGACGTACTGATCATAAAATGATATCGGGCTCGATTGACTATACACATACATTCGCAAAAGACCATGATTTAAGATTATCTGGCTCTTACGATCACAATAACAACTCCGGAGATACAAGATACACTCAGATAGACGGTGATAATATTTACTATCAGCTTCAGGATGCTCCTCGAGAAAGAAGCTCTTATGAGGCTCAGGCAGACTATCAGAATAAATTCGCCGAAACGTTCAAGGTTGAAGCTGGATATAAAGGAAAGTGGAGTTCACGAGATCAAAAGACACAGACTTGGGATGCTCTTGATAAACTGCCGGAATCAGAACAAAATTCATTGTACAACGACTTCGTTTACGACGAAACAATACAGGCGGCATATGTTACACTGTCGGGCATGCATGATAAGCTAAGTTATCAGGCCGGTCTACGTGGCGAATACACAGACTATTCGACTGAGACAACCGGATACAATAGCAATAATACTCTTGAAACAACAAGAAACAATAAAAACTATTTTGACTTATTCCCTTCAGCGTTTATAAGCTATTCATTGCCACATGGAAATGAGATGCAGCTAAACTATACGAGAAGAATACAGCGTCCGAGAGGCAGACAACTTAATCCGTTTAAAAATATTTCAGACTCGGCAAACATATCTTACGGTAACCCGAATCTTAGCCCTGAATATACCCACTCGATGGAGTTGAACTATATTAAAAACTGGGAGGAGCAGATGCTTTCGGCTTCATTATTTTATCGAGCTACAGACGGAGTTATACAACAGGTTAGCTACCTTGACGGAACGTCTCTTATCTCTACCTCAGATAACGTGACTAACTCAGTTCGCTCAGGGATAGAG
>CAMTOT010000139.1 GCA_947074165.1 uncultured Bacteroidales bacterium | reverse complement strand
CAGGTTTTGATGCTGATTTTCTGGATATATTAGCCCTCATTGAATAATTGGCTCCATGCATATCCATCTCTCTATGATTAGTACCTTTATTGACATAATCTCCGTCATAGTCACGCCAGTCTGCCATCTCGACAAGCTCATCGGATGTAAGAAATTCAGAATGCTCGTTGGTATAAGTTTTATTATATCCGAATGATGGTTGCAGCTCCACTTTTGTGAGAGAATCTACCTGCCATTCCATTTTAAGGTCGGATGAAAAATTGCGGCTGCGATTATAGCCTATTGTGTTTGAATTATAATATGTCGAACTATCCTGAAGTATGTTCTCTCTGTATATATCCTGATTTTCATCCTGCTCTTTGGCTGAAAAAAACAGATTACCACCCACTCTGAAATGATCGTTCTTACCGACATTAAAGTTCGCACCCGCGCTGCCGGCGGTAGATATGCCACTACCTGCGCCTCCGCTGCTTCTGCTTCCGCGCATATTTGAACCTGAGAATATACCTCCCCCTTTGTCTGTAAAAGTCTGATTGTTTATGTTATTAGCACCACCAAGTATAGAGTACTGATTTTCCTGTTCGAAGCGATTTACCATAGTGCTTGCTTCAAATCTATCGGGGTGTTCCTCGGCATATCCGTAACCGCCGAGTATATTTCCCATCCAGCCTTTTTTCATTCCTTTTTTGATAGTCAGGTTTATGACAGTCTCATCATCGCCGTCATCGATGCCTGTCAACAGGGCAAGATCTGATTTTTTATCTATTACCTGAAGTTTTTCTACTATATCGGTATTTATATTTTTTGTCGCGACCGTAGGGTCGTTGCCGAAGAATTCCTTTCCGTCAACATACACTTTCTTTATCTCCTTTCCATTGGCTGTGACCTTTCCTTCACTGTCAATGTCCACACCCGGCAATTTTTTAAGCATATCCTCCACTACCGAATTAGCCTGCATTTTATATGAGTCTACATTATACTCTATAGTGTCTTCCTTAACTACAACGGGAGGTATTTGTTCTTCAACTACGGCCTCTTTAAGCAGCCTGGCAGATTTTTCCATCTTTATTACACCGGCATTGTAATTTGTTTCTCCCTGCTTTAGTGTAAATGGTTTGATTATATTCGTATACCCCATATAGGATATATTTATAATCAAATTGCCTGTGCGGCGCACCGGTATCTCAAAAAAACCGTTTTGATTGGTTACATCCCCCCCAAGCATCACTGAGTCGGGAAGAATCTGCACACGCACAGTAGCCTGATTAAGGGCCTCTCCGGTTTGAGAATCAATTATTTTTCCGCTGATATTAATCTTTGCTACATTTTGCTGTGCCGACAAAGTACTTATGGAAATAAACAGAAATAAAACACTTAATAATTTCGACATAATAATAAAGTATCACAATTTAAAGGAGTTCTAAGGCTTAGACTGCAATAAGTTAAAAGGTTTAATCTGATATTAAGAAAAGAAGAAAAAAAGAGCTGATCAATAGATCAGCTCTCCTATACCTTGTCTTAAAATCTCCGGTTCGTCGCCCGTGATATCAACTACGGTTGTCGGTTCGTTATTGCCGTATCCTCCGTCTATAACAGCGTCCACCTGATTCTGATATTTTTCAAATATAAGTTCGGGATCTGTAGTATACTCTATCACTTCGTCTTCATCTTTCACCGAGGCTGTAAGCAGCGGGTTGCCGAGTTGCTCAACGATAGCTTGCACAATGCTGTTGTCGGGAATACGAATACCTACGGTCTTTCTCGTTTTATATAATTTAGGAAGGCGATTGCTCGCTTCTAATATAAAAGTGAACGGACCCGGAAGATTCTTTTTTAATATTTTAAACTGGTTATTGTTCACACGCGCATATTCACTAATATTACTCAGGTCTGAACATATTATGGAAAGTAGCGCTTTTTGCGCCTCTATACCCCGGTATTTATATATCTTTTCCACACCACGTACATTAAGGGCGTCACATCCCATAGCGTAAACCGAGTCGGTAGGATAAATAATAGTACCACCGTCTCTAAGGATTTTGACAATCCTGTCAATCTCCTTCATATTCGGATTATCGGGATAAATTTTTACGAACATAACCGTATTGTTTTTATTTTTCTTTTATGATAAGAGGCTGTTTCTCTTTCCAGTCAGCTACAAATTTAAAGAAATCAGACGCACTCTTCACGCCAAAGTTCTCTTTTTCGGCGCAAACTACCATACGATATTCGATTTTACCCTCTGCGTCAGGCGTTATACCGTATAGATAGTTAGGTTTATCTTTAAGTTCTGTAGTTATATAATTTTGCGGAATTTCAACAGCAAGTCCAACTGTCTCTTTCGCATATTTCACAGTATCGTTTACAGGCCAGTCAGTACCCCAGATGGCAGTCATACCTTTACCATCAGAAATATGTTCGCTACCCTTAATATCTTGTACGCCTGTAGCGTAAACAAGCCCTTTACCTTCTTCGTTGAATGTATGTATAACCTGCGACTCTCTTTGACCTGCAAAAAGAATAAATCTGCTCTTTACATCAACCGTTTTGCCCTGATATTCCCAGCCGGTCACATTCATATCAACGATAGTGCGTACAGGACCTTTTGCAAGTATTCTTGCCTCACGGTTTGTTACAGGATCGATATGTATAGCCTTATTCTTGACCCAGCCCTTTAGAGTGCCGATACCAACCGAACCGCTTACTCTCAAAATATCGTCGCCGAATCCTTTCTCAAGCTGCTCATCGGTAGGATACCAAAGAGACTCCGCTAGTTCAAGACCTTTATTAAACTTCCCGTATAAATCCACTGTTTGCTTTCTGTCAAAATACAGACGATAAGCCATCAGTTCCGATTCAAAAGCCGGCCCGTGGTGATGAAGCTGGTTATAAAGATTACCTGTCGGTGAAGACGCTGTATCTGTAGGCGTGATATCTTTTGTTTCTTTATTTCTGAAAAACATCTGCGCATGCACACGTGAAGGATATTTATTCTCAACTTCCTTTTTTGATAACACAATCTTAGCTGTTTTTGTTTCCGCTGCCGCGATATCCATTACAAAGGCTATCTCATCTTTTACTCCGTCTTCATTCATATCATCAAGCTGTGATGGTATTTCTATTCCGTCTACTGTAACGATAGCAGATTTATATCCTACAGGGATTTTATAAGCCACCGGTTCATCAACACGAACTTCAGATGAAGGATTGGTGATAAGAAGATCAATCTTCTTTGTCGTACAAGCTACAAGGGGCAGTGTAGCCGCAAGTGAAAGCAATAGGTTTCTCGTTTTCATACAGAGATTAGTTTAAACAAACCGGGCGCGACAAATTGCCGCGCCCGATATATAAATATATTTATAGGTTTCTTATTTCAATGTAACCGCACCTTTATCGCCGCCTTTTTCGAAAACTACGTTTTTATCAACGATAGTTTCAGAAGAAACTTTGATATTAGCGTTTTTAGTTCCTGTTACAAGAGCTCCCTGTTTTGTTTTACCTTCGAAGTTAAAACCTTCTGCGTTTAGGTTCTTAACATTTTTAAGGTTCAAAGCAGGACCTTTTTCAACATTTACGATAACGTTTTTAAGATTAACGCCATCAGCTTCAGCCAATTCAACGCCAAAGGTAGCAGAAATAACAGCATTTTCAACATTAATGTTAGAAATGTTCATTTCAGGAAGACCGTTGAAGAACATCGCACGGCGAGCTCCGCTACAAGTTACGTCTTTGATATAGATATCTTTAAACGCAGGAGTTTCTTCTGTTACTGCAGGAAGAGCCTCTTCTACCGGATTTTTATCACCATCCTCAAGAACTTCGATAGCTGATTTACCACCATAGTAAAGGTCAAACAACAATGGTTCTGTAGGGATGTTTGTCATGTTGATATTCTGGATATAGATATTTTCAACAACACCACCGCGTCCGCGAGTTGATTTGAAACGCAAACCTACGTCAGTACCAAGGAACTGGCTGTTTGATACCATAATATCTTTAGCGCCACCTGACATCTCCGAACCTACTACGAAACCACCGTGACCGTGATATACGATACAGTTGTCGATAATAACTTTTTCAGCAGGGATACCGCGGTTACGACCGTCTTCATCTTTTCCTGATTTGATACAGATTGCATCGTCACCTACGTCAAATTTAGAATTAACGATAAGTACGTTTTTACAAGACTCAACGTCGATACCGTCACCGTTCTGAGAGTACCATGGATTTCTCACTGTGATACCGTCTACGATAAGGTTTTCAACCATTAGCGGGTGAAGGTTCCATGCAGGAGAGTTTTCGAAAGCTACGTCTTCAAGAAGAACGTTTTTACAGTTTACGAAAGAAAGAAGTACCGGACGAAGATAGTCACGCATAGCTTCCCACTCAGCTTCTGTAAGGTCACCGCGAACTACGTTCATATCAGCTTTGTTGTGAGCGTCAAGAGCAGCCTGAGTCGGGAACCAGTAATCTTTTTTATCATTTAGGACACCACCTGAAGCAAGAAGCTTTTTCCACTGTGCACCTGTCATTTTTCCTTTTTTAACAGGACGCCATGCGTCACCGTTACCGTTTATTGAACCGTTACCTGTGATAGCCAGGTTCTCTTTTCCGTTTGCGTTAAGCGGAGAGATACAACGGCGTGTGTTAAGACCTTCGAAAGAAGTCTCTACGATTGGGTAATCTGTATAATCTTTAGAGAAAAGGATTACTGCGCCATCAACAAGATGAAGGTTTACATTGTTTTCAAAAGTGATAGGACCAGTATACCATACACCTGAAGGAACAATTAGTTTGCCTCCGCCTTTAGCAGAAAGAGCTTTCATCGCTTTCTCAAACGCTTCAGTATTTTTTACAAGACCATTCCCTACACCACCAAAATCTTTGATGTTTACTTCATAGTTAGGGAATACAGGTTTCTGTACCTGCTCCATTTCAAAAGGAAGGTTTTCGTACAAATACGCGTATTCATACTCCGACGAACTCTGCTCTTTCACACTTGAACAGCTTGCCAAAAAAGAGATTGCCAAAACGGCTGAAAGACTTTTTTTGAACCAATTTTTCATTATTGTATCTATTTGTATTATTTTCTTATTATGAGGTTTATTTACGTTACAAAGATATCCTACAGCCTTAAATAGGATGTGTAATAACTGTCAGATTATGTGTATTATCTGTTAATATATTTGTTTCACAATTATTACGCTGTATAACAAACCCCGACATAAAACCCTGTTATTCAGCAATTGATAAATTTTTCTACCTTTTATGCGCAATATTGGATGTGCGAAAGTAAGAAATAGGACTTCTTTATTTATTAAAGCAATTATAATGGTTGTTATTTATTGCCAAACTTGTTTTATTTATCGAAAAACATTGGAAAATATTTTAATATACAGTGACAAACTCATATTGCTTATTGTACTTTTTGATACTCTAAAGTCACCATTATTATCTATAAATATAAATACAAATAAAGTAAATGTAAAAAAAAACGGAGCATCCTTCTCAGGACACTCCGCTTTAAACGAATTATATTTTATACAACAAGATTAATCTTCCTGTTCAACACCCCACTGCTGTTTAGCAAGACGGCGGTAGTTGTTGTATCTCCATTTAGCGTTCTCTTCAGATGCAGCGAATAGCTCACCAGCTTCCTGAGGATACTGTTTCATTACAGATGCGTAACGAACCTCACCTTTTAGGAAGTCCTGGAATTTGCTCCAATCCGGCTCTTTAGAGTCAAGAGTAAATGGATTTTTGCCTTCAGCCTCAAGAGATGGGTTATATCTCCATAGGTGCCAGTAACCACAATCAACAGCAGCAGCCTGTTCAGCCTGTGCTTTGCCCATACCCTGTTTCAAACCGTGGCTGATACATGGAGAGTAAGCGATGATGATTGAAGGACCGTCATAAGCCTCAGCTTCTTTGATTGCTTTAAGTGTCTGAGCCTGGTCAGCACCCATTGCGATCTGAGCTACGTATACGTAACCATAAGTAGAAGCGATTAGACCAAGGTCTTTTTTGCGGATACGTTTACCTGCGGCAGCAAATTTAGCGATAGCACCGATTGGAGTCGCTTTAGATGCCTGACCACCTGTATTTGAGTAGATCTCTGTATCAAGTACAAGGATGTTTACATCTTTACCTGAAGCAAGTACGTGGTCAAGACCACCGAAACCGATATCGTAAGAAGCACCGTCACCACCGATAATCCAGTGAGAACGTTTCACCAAGAAGTGATCAAGCTCAACGATACGTTTGCAGATATCGCAATCGCAAGCAGCTACAAGAGGACGGATCTGAGCAGCAAGAGTTTTTGTAACTTCAGCTGATTTATGGTTGTTTACCCACTCTGCGAACAATCCTTTAAGTTCGTCTGAACAGCAAGAGCAAGTCTGTGCCTGATTCATTAGAGAGATAAGACGTTTAACCATAGTCTCATTCGCAAGTTCCATACCCATACCGAATTCACAGAAGTCTTCGAATAGTGAGTTAGCCCATGCAGGACCCTGACCTTTTTCGTTTGTTGTATAAGGAGTTGACGGGATTGAACCTGAGTAGATTGAAGAACAACCTGTAGCGTTAGCTACGATCTCACGATCACCGAACAACTGAGAAACAAGTTTAACGTATGGAGTTTCACCACAACCAGAACAAGCACCAGAGAACTCAAATAGTGGAGTTGCAAACTGAGAGTTCTTAACGTTAGAAGTGATATCTACAAGATCTTGTTTTGATTTCACATTCTTAACAAGGTATTCCCAGTTAGCTTCCTCAGCAAGCTGAGTTTCAAGAGGAACCATTTTAAGAGCTTTGTTGCCTTTCATGCCAGGACATACATCAACACAGTTGATACAGCCAAGACAGTCCATAACACCTACCTGAATACGGAATTTCATTCCTTTCATAGCAGCAGGAGCCTTCATTTCAAGTGCGTTAGCGTTGAAACCAGCAAACTCAGCATCATCCATTACGAACGGACGGATACAAGCGTGAGGACAAACGTAAGCACATTTGTTACACTGGATACAGTTTGCTTCATCCCAAACCGGAACAAACGCAGCAACACCACGTTTTTCGTACTGAGATGTAGCCTGGTGCCATGTACCATCTTCAAGACCTTTGAACGCAGATGCAGGAAGAAGGTCACCGTCCTGAGCATTGATCGGACGAACTACTTCGTTGATAAATGCAGGATCGTTGTTTTCTACTTTAGCGTCATCAGCAAGAGAAGCCCATGAAGGATCTACTGTAAGCTGTTTGTATTCGCCACCGCGATCTACAGCACCAAAGTTTTTATTTACAACGTCTTCACCTTTTTTACCGTAAGATTTAACGATAAATTTCTTCATCT
>CAMTOT010000138.1 GCA_947074165.1 uncultured Bacteroidales bacterium | reverse complement strand
TACGAGATAATGGGCGGTGACTGGAGTTCAGACGTGTGCTCTTCCGATCTATTATACCTTTGCAGTGCAAATCCAGAGCGGATGTGGTGTAATTGGTAGCCACGCCAGACTTAGGATCTGGTGCCGCGAGGCGTGGGGGTTCGAGTCCCTTCATCCGCACCAAATTGGTGCAATAAAAAAGGTGTTCATTATTTGAACACCTTTTTTGTTTTCTATTCTTTAGTATACCAGTAGGAGTGGAATCCTGACAATTGAGTTATGGCACCTTCAGGCACTTGTCTGATTGTATTTCCTACATTCATATAGTCGCCACATCCAAAGAAAAGTGACACAAGTCCGGTAGTACCTATAAATGAGCTCCACCATTCAATATCAGGAAAGATCATCCAGAAAAGCATAGGCAATAATCCGAATATAGCATTTGGCAGTAATGACATTATAATAAAACGTCGTTTACTCATTGGTGCGGTGCATGTCACAAATGCCATCATATCTTTAAGAGAATAATACATATATACATCTGAATTTTTTGGAAAACACAGAGCATGGATAAATTCATGTGGTAGTATGGTCATAAATGCCGCCGCTACTCCCCAAATATTAAATTCAAACATAAATGTACCATGTATCAACCACTGGAGACCTATAATAATGATAGCGACCATAGCTGCCGGTATGGCATAAGCCATGGCTGATATATTTACTTCTGCAGTGGTCTCCGGTTCGCGGTATTTGACGGCTCTGTAAGGCAATTGTGCTTCAGGCAACTTTGTGTCTTTTGTATAACTTCCTTTGAAAATTAACTTCATGTTTGCTTTTTAGTTATAATTAGTATTTAACAACGTTGCAAAAGTAATAATTTTATATCAAAGTTTTGATTTACCGTCTTTTATACGATTGTAAAAATATATCACCGCTACATATAACGATGTAATAAATTCAGACGCGGGAACCGCGAGCCACGCTCCTTTTTCGCCGAAAGCCGCAGGCATTGCTATGAAGCATATAATCATAAGAACGAATCCTCTCAGTATAGTAATTATCATAGCCTCGCTTATCCTCTCGAGACTCTGAAAGTAGCCTATTGAGATGATGTTGATGGCAAAAGGAATAAATCCAAGTGCAAATAAGGGCAGCCCGGTTGAGGCAGTGTGATATGCAGGATCAGATTCGGATATGAACAGCCCTACAATATAACCACTTCCAAAATATGTTATCAAAAGCAATAAAGAACCAAATATTACCGCGGAATTAAGAGCAAGTTTAAACGCCGAGTTTGCTCTTTTGTTTTTTGATTCACCGTAGTTGTAGCTGATAATTGGTTGTGCAGACTGAGCAATGGCGTTGTATACCATAAAGATTATAGGAGACAGATAACATGCAATACCAAATGCGGCTACTCCTTTTTCTCCCATTTGAGACATGAAGACAAAGTTGCCGCAGATAATCATTGAGGCAATAGCCGCTTCGCATATTAATGAGGCGAAACCGACTTTTATAATATCACGTATATTGGCGAGCAGATTATGGCTAAAGTGATCAGTTTTAAAATTGAGTAAATTAGAACGACGCGAAAGGAAGAATATCATCATGGCGACTCCGGCGCTTGTGCCTATTCCTGTAGCAAACGCGGCGCCAAACATACCCATCTTAAAAATAAATATAAACAGATAGTCGAGAGTCAGGTTTACTATAGCGGCAATCGCGACGCACCACATTGAATAATTGGGAGCACCGCTCAATCTGACAAAGAAACCGCAGGATACAATAAGGGCGTTGATAGAGAAAAATGTGATAAAGCCCATAAGATAATCTTTCGCAAGTGGCATAAGGATGTCTGAACAACCCGAAAGTCTTAATATAAACTCAGGAAACATAAATATAACGCAGGTGCATAACAGCAGAAAAATAGTAGATATGACGAGTGACTGGGTCATCTTCAAACGAGCTGCTTCAATCTCTCCTTTTGAAATGTGTATGGATGCTATTACTGATCCTCCCATGCCAAACATTAGCCCTATACCTGTAGATATAAGATATAAAGGCGCGACAATATTGACTGCCGCAAGCGCGTCGCTGCCTAAGCCTCTGCCTACAAATATCCCATCGGTGATTGTAAACAGAGCTGTTAATATCATTCCTAATAGTGTTGGTAGAAGCATTTTTCCAAACAGCGTTTTTATGTTGCCGTTTCCAAAATCTATACTCATTGCTGTAGCGCTCATTTTTATTTTAATTATTAAATTAAGTGCGCAAAGGTATTAAGTTGATTGTCGGGGAAAATTACCAAATGATAATAATAGTCTTAATTTTGCATCATATATAAATAATTATTTATGAAACAGTTTATCGATAAATTCTGCCGTTCGTATAATGTGTCTCCCGTGTCATTTGAAGTTCTCTTAGGAGAGATGGATCTTGCCGTGTTTCAAAAAGGGGAATACCTTGTGAGACAGGGTGAGCTTAATAATAATTTATATATAATAAAAAAGGGGATAGTCAGAGGGTTTAGAAATACGGGAGAAGAGGAAGTATCCGTATGGTTTTCTACCGATGCCACTATGGTGTGTCAGATATGGGGATATGTATCAGGCGCACGCTCTGAACTTTTTGTTGAGGCGGAGGAGGATACTGAGGTTTATTTTATATCTAAGTCTGAGATTGATAAACTATGTGCCGAATCGCTTGAGCTATCTAATCTGCTGCGTAAAATGTTTGAAAGCCACGCTTTGATAATTGAGAATGAACTTATGATATTTGCTGATTATGCCGATTCGTCAGATCGCTACCTTGCGATAATGAAGCGTGAGCCTGAATTGCTGCAGCGTATATCGCTTAAAAAACTTGCTTCTTATCTTTTGATTACTCCACAGTCGTTAAGCCGTATAAGGGCAGGTCTGAAGAAAATAAATAACGGGAAATAGATATGTCTGATGCAAAAAAAATGGCTGTTTTACGGAAATACATTTATTTAAAAAAGTAAATGCATTTCCATACAACAGCCATAAATGATGAGATAGTATTTATTATTTAAAAACTACAACTTCCTGACCTTCTATTGGTTTCTTTGAACGTACATCGTTTGTGATAACATCCAGGCAATCTTCAAAAGAGAATGACGGTCCTTTCTCGACAGTAAATGAAACGTTGTCGAAGCGCAGGTTTTTGCCCGTCTTAGCAGTAAACCCGGTTTTTCCCTCCATGTTTACATTGCTGAAAGATATCTCTTCGATAGGCATCTCTTCAATACCTGTCAGATAACCTATTCTGTTTATATCCTTTCCGGTCACATTGCTTATATGGATATTTCTAAATATCGGCGTACGCTCTGATACAGGTTCCGGTCTGGAGTTTTTATCATAGAAAAGATCAAAGATAAACGCGTCTCTTACAATGTCGTTCATCACAATATTATCTACGCGAATCTGCTCAACTACACCTCCGCGACCTCTCGACGCCTTAAGTCTGATGCCGGCATTTGTACCGTCAAACACGCAGTTGGAAATAGTTACACGCTTTACACCTCCCGACATCTCGCTGCCTATCACAACGCCTCCGTGACCCGCAAGCATGACACAGTTTGTTATTGTGATGTTTTCGCACGCTTTAGCGTTGCGTCTGCCGTCCTCGTCACGTCCTGATTTTATTGTTATACAGTCATCACCCACGCTTATAAGGCAGTTTGATATGCGAACGTTCTTACATGAAGACGGGTTTATACCATCTGTGTTTGGTCCCTTTGGATTTTTGGAAGGATTAATAACGGTTACGTTATCTATAACTACATTTTCGCAATTGGTCGGGTTGATGGTCCAGAATGGAGAATTGATAACTTTTACCCCTTCTATAATAATATCATTGCAGTCGAGAAACTGAATGAACGGTGGACGGAAAAATTTCTGATCGATAGTCTTACGGTAATAATCGCTTACGTTAAAGTCAGGATTGGCAGCGTCCCAAAGATCTCTGTATTTCTGTACGCCGTGTTCCTCCTTATTGCGGAATTTCTGAGCTACAGACCACCATTTGAATCCGTTGCCGTCGAGAGTGCCGCGACCGGTGATCGTGAGATTGTGACAGTCTTTGGCGTAAATAAGAGGTGAAAAAGCATTCATAAAAGTACCTTCCCAACGAAGAGGCACAAATGGCATATATTCGTTATAATCGTCGGTGAATTTCACATAAGCTCCCGATTCGAGATGAAGGGTAATGTTGCTTTTCATGTGAATAGCTCCTGTCAGATAGTTGCCTGCCGGAAAGTATATAGTACCTCCGCCCTCTTCGGCAGCTTTATCAATAGCTTTGTTAATAACTTTTGTTGATAACTTCTTTCCTTTTGTGTCAGCGCCCATTTTACTTACATCGTAAGTCTTGGCAAATACCGGCAGGCAGCACAGGATAGTGAGTGTAATAAAAAAGATTTTTCTCATTATTATTTTATTTATAGATAGTTCAGAGTGTGAGCGTGTCGTGTGATGGATGCAAATATATAACTCCGTATTTGCCACTCAGGGTAATATTCGTTCTGAGATGTGCAAAAAAAGAGTTTGTTAAAAAAGTGGTGTTTGGAGGTATAGGAAAAAAGTGTAAAATAGTCTTGAATAATAAGAGTTTATATATGCAAAAACAGTATAAACTTCGTTTTTGAGACTAAAATTTATTACTTTTGTTACATAACAGATACTATATTTGAATTTATCACATATTTAGAATAATTTTCTTCGCTGCTATTCCGACGGATTAATTATTTGTAAAATTGAAGGTGAAAAACACTCTAACTGAACTTAATCTTATGAAGTTTTTATTTAAAATATTATTCCTTTTTTTTATTACACACAATCTATGGGCTGAACGTACCTTAATAAGAGTAGAGCAATATACTACTGAAGACGGACTGGCGCATAGGGCTATATCAGGTATGCATCAGGATAAATCAGGTCTGATGTGGTTTGCTACATGGAATGGTCTGTGTTCTTTCGACGGCAATAAGTTCAGGTCGTATAAGCATAGCGACAATAGCACCAACAGTCGAATTGATAAAATGTGGGAGCTTGAGAGCGGGCTTTTTGTATGTAAGATGTACAATGAAAGCATTATGTTGTTTAATCCTGATAAAGAAGAGTTCTCTGTTTATAACAATGATAATCTGCTGCCGGCGAAGGTATCGTCGTCGTATAAGCTTAGTTATGATAACGGCTCTTTGAAGTTTCATAATCTGAAAACCGATTCTATTTATTATTATCCTATAGAGAACACGGGAATACATCTCGGAATACATTGTTATTTTGTCGATAAGCAAGATAATGTGTGGGTCAATTTTAATGACAGATTGTATAAATTTTCATTTATGCCCATACGCTATGAGTATAAGACATCTGTAGAGGCTGATGAAAAAGATAAATTCAGAAAAGAGATAAGATCTCTTTTTTATGATAAACACTCCCGATTGTGGGTAGGGGCAAAGAATCAACGTCTGTTTGTATATGGCCATAACGGTGAGTATATAGGTAATATGGATTCTGATGGTAACATTGTAAAAGACGAAGCCCTCATGCCGGATAATATTTATGATATATTCGAATCTAAAAGAGGTGATATATGGTTGGCAACGAGAGGAGCCGGTGTAATAAGGCTTACCCCGACCGAATCTCCAATGTCTTACAATGTTGAGAGATACAAAAATGATCCTAACGATTTAAATACTATAGGTAATGACAATATATATACGTTTGCAGAAGATAGCAAAGGGCGTATATGGATCGGTACTTATGGAGGCGGTGTATCTGTGGCAACTGTATACTCCGACGGTAAAGTAAAAATAAAAGATATAGACCGCAGATCAATACTTCAGGAGAAGAAATACGGTATACGTGTACGACATCTCTGTTGTATCTCAGATCAGTATATAGCCGCGTCTACCACGACTGGAGTGCTTGTGTATGACATGGATGGGAACTGTGTGCAAAAAGTGGGTACGAACAACACTATGAGTGTAAATGTCATGAGTGATTCGCTTATCTTGGTGTCAACTCTTGGCAATGGCCTTAACAAAATAGTAAAATCGTCTCCGGAATGGAGGATTGAGCGAATTAGCGCAGAGGGTCTGCCGGAGGTTATAAATTGGGTCAAAAAAGGTCCTGAAGGTAACTGGTGGGTGTTTTCTGATAATATGTTACTTCAGTATTTCCCCGAAGAAGGGACGTATATTAAATATTCAAGCGAATTTTTTAATATGAATATGTCATTTACTGAGGGTAGACCATTATTTACGTCAGAAGGCGAGCTCATAATAGGAGAGTCTAACGGATTTGTAACCGTGTCGTGCCATGCAATGGAAAAAAGCAGTTTTGTGCCTCCTATTTTACTTACGGAGATGAAAATTGACGGTATAAGAACGCCTCACTTTCAACTATCGGATTCGGTTGAAACAATCACTTTAAATTCTGGTCAGCGCAGTCTGAAGCTGGAATTTTCTACACTTGATTATAATAATCCCGCAAATATATATTATGCGTATAAGCTTGAGGGGAGAGACAAAGGTTGGAATTATATCAAGAATAACCGTCTTGTGTCATTAGATAATTTGCGTACCGGTAAATACAAGCTGCTTGTAAAATCAACAAACAGCGACAGGTTGTGGATAGATAATACGAGAGTATTTAATATTACGGTAGCCGGTTCGTTTTGGAGTATGCTCAGGGTGCTTCTTGTTATAGTATGCGTGGTTGCTACGTGTATTTGCATTTACCTTTACAGAAGACTTAATAAGCAAGCCAAAATTGTAGAAAAAGCAGAGGTAAAGCCGGTAAAGCCGGAGCTGGAACCGGAGCAACCGGAGATTGTTTATCAAAATGAGATCTTTGTATCGCGTGTAATGGAATTTATGGAGGCGAATATGGATAACTCCACATTGGGTGTTGAGGATTTCGCCAATCACCTGGGGTGTAGCCGCAGTCGTTTTTACAGACAGATGAAAGATACGTTAGATATTAAGCCTGTGGACTTTATACGCGAAATGCGTATAAAAAGAGCTTTATATCTGTTAGAATCAAGACAGTATAATATCTCGGAAGTTGCGTTTATGACTGGATTTAGTGACTCAAAATATTTCAGTAAAGTATTTAAAAAAGATAAGGGTCTGACTCCTTCAGAGTACATTAATCAACTATAAATACAAAAAATTACACCTATAGATGTGTAATTTTACAAATCTTTGAGTGAATACTACTCTTATAAAAATAACTCATAGTGTAATTTTGCCACAGTAGGATAGTATCGTAGAAGCGTAGTCGGATTTAAAGAAAAAGATTTATATATCTTTATCTGCCGACGCTTATATATAGAGTCTGACTTTAATATAAACGTCAGGACCTTTAAGATATTAAACATATAGCAAAACACATAAACATAT
>CAMTOT010000137.1 GCA_947074165.1 uncultured Bacteroidales bacterium | reverse complement strand
ATAATGAGCGGTGACTGGAGTTCAGACGTGTGCTCTTCCGATCTGAAAAATGTACTTGCAAAAGCAAATATTGAAGGTGTGAGAGTATTTGGTTCGATGAAAAACTTCTTCACATTCAGCAATATTGACAATTACGACCCTGAGCGTGGCGGTTCTATAGGATTCCCATTGGCTAAACAAGTTGTAGTCGGTGTTAATGTTAAATTCTAAAACTTGAAATCATTATGAAAAACAAATTTATATATATATCCTCTCTTGCTCTTCTTCTTAGCGCTACATCTTGCTCTGATTTTCTTGATGAGGATAATAAAAAAGCAGAGATTCCCGGATTAACATATATGACGAGCGCAGGGATAGAGGGACTTGTTGCATCATGTTACAGCTACACTCGCGCATGGTATGGAAAAGAAGCAGGACTTGGACTTTCTGAGATGGGGACCGATCTTTTTTACGCAGGTTATGATAACAAACAGAGGTCATTGGTACAATACAGTCTTACGCCTGTGAGCCTTGACGGCAATAGTTCTGATAATCCCTCGCTTGACCATTACTGGGAAGCTTTCTATTGCGCAGTAGATGTGTGCAATACAGCGATACACTATATTGGTAAAAATCCTGTCTTGACAGACAAAGCTAAAGACCAACACTGGGGCGAGGTGTATTTCCTTCGTGCATTCTACTATCTGCATATGGTCAATACCTGGGGTGCTATCCCATATAATGATACATTTATAACAGAGATCAATACTAATCCGGAAAGAATGTCGGAAGAGGAAGTATATTCTCGTATTCTTGCGGATCTTGATAAATCTATAAATTATTTTGAATCGGCAGGATATACAACTAAAGCAGAAGGAAGAGCCAACTATTGGGCATCAAGAGCTCTGAAAGCAAGAACTCTGTTATACGCGGCCTCATGGCTTGGAGATAAGTCTTTGATTTCTAACAGTGAGTACTCAGGCAAAAGTCTTTATGCTTTAGCTCAGAGTGAAGCGGAAGCGGTGATTGGCAGCGGAACGGCTGAATTTTACGACAATTTCAGCGAAACATTCTCAATGAAAAATGAAGATGTAACAAAAAATAAAGAAGCAATCTGGGGTGTTACATATTCTTCGGATATATCTACTGCGGTTAATTGTATCCCGAAAAGATATCGTCTTAATATATCCACAGGAATAGCGCTTGACTATAATAGCTTAATCACCCGTACCGGATATTCCCGCGGTGGCAGCGCTATGCTTCTTATGTTTGTTTCAATGTGGAATAACGGAGCTAATGATCTTGGAGGCAATGGTAAAGAGGTATTTGTTCGTCCGCTTGACCCTGCTAAGAATTTTCACGTTACAAACACAGTTACAAAGGAAAAAATATACATTGCAGACCATTATTCTCCTTACGGTCGCGGATTTACCCGTTATCTGCCGTCAATGTATCTTTGGAATCTGATGGAACAGTATCGCGAAACAGACCAGCGTACGGAAGCTACTCTTCTTACAGCATATACTATCGCGCCGGGACTTGAAAACAGCTCAACAAAATATCCGTTAATGCAGGATACAGCTATATATTACTGTCCGCTTAACGCAAATTCACCGGAAGGTATAGCTAAACAACAATGGGCTAAAAATCGTTATCGCATACAATTTGCATACAACGGAGATATTCCTGTATTTACTTCTGGTGATCCTGCTACAGCTCTACCTACAGAGGCGGCTCAGAAAACATCTACAGTATATGGCGATGACAGATATAACTCTTACAAAATCGGAGGATGGTGTTCATATCCGGGCATTAAAAAATTCCTTGATGATGTATTTGACGAAAAATATCCTACTCATGACATATCTTCAAGAGATGCGATCGTATTACGTCTTGCAGAGATGTATCTTATTAAAGCGGAATGTCAGTTGAACACATCAAACGGAGCGCAGGCAATGGCTACAATCAACGAGCTGCGTAAAGTAAGAGCAATTGAAGGTAAAGACAATTCTCTTTCCGGCGCTGCTACGCTTGAGACTATCCTTGATGAGCGCGCTATTGAATTGTGTGGTGAGCAACAGCGCTGGTTTGATCTTAAGAGAACTAAAACTCTTGTTGAACGCGTGAAAAAATACAATGCACAGGGAAGCGGACAGATTAGTGAGAAACATTATCTGCGTCCGATACCTGAAGTACAAATGCAGGCAGTTACAAACGCATCTAAAACAGAAGGCAAAGGCTTTTGGCAGAATGCAGGTTATTAATTAGATTTTCACATATACATAAAAAAAGCGGGAATTAATTCCCGCTTTTTTTATGCTTTTATCAGACCTCGGAAGGGTTAGTAATTTTATATAAATTATTATATAGTAGTAGTATTTATTTTATATCTCATTGATACATCTTCTATTCAAATAGGTAGGTCGAGCGTCTGATAAAATATTATTTAATTATCTGATTATCATCTTTTCGGTAATTGTTTCACCGGTTTTTAAAATCCAGTTAAGAATATAAATCCCTTTATTAAGAGAAGTGCAATCAACCGTAGAAGCAGCGCTTACGTCAGTACTCTTTA
Source organism: uncultured Bacteroidales bacterium (assembly GCA_947074165.1). Classification (GTDB taxonomy): domain Bacteria; phylum Bacteroidota; class Bacteroidia; order Bacteroidales; family JAUNSR01; genus JAUNSR01. The sequence continues at coordinate 4,886 of CAMTOT010000137.1, read as the reverse complement.
CTTTTGCGCCATGCACTGAATAAATATCAAGAGTAAGAGGATTTACACCGGCATTGAAAGATATCTTTCGATTTTGCTTATCATAAAATGACTTTAATTCATTCTTTGACTCAGTTACACTCTCTTTTATTGATGTAGCAACAATTGAATTTAGATAATTCTCAAGATTTGAATACCCGTTAGACGCGATAAGAGCCGAATCATCAGCATTGTTACTATCCAATCCGTTTGCATCCTCCCAAGCGTCAGGTATACCGTCGTTATCTGTATCTATAGGCAGACTCTCGTTTTCTTTCATTGAAAGATCAGGCCATGCAGACCATTCTTCTCCAGCTCCTTCAGGTTTCAGATCATCCTGAGAGTTGATTATACCGGGATATTTTGTTGTCGAACCAACCTTAACTGTCCCATAATCTTTCGGAGCAATCTCTCCTGCCGCCTCAGCAAGTATACGCGCGTCTACCTCATCAAGTTTTGGCAATTGTGCGCCTGCATATTTTACAACATCCTTATAAGCTGAATAAGCGTCCTGAACAGTTATTTCCCCGGTTGCGCTCGCCTCTGTAAGTTTAATATCATTTACAAAATCAATTCCCGCGCGAGGGTTAAGAGCCTTTTTCGAATTTGATTCTTCTGCGTAAAGCCAGTTATTATTATTTACAGCTGTATGGTCACCCTTATTCTTATCGTTTTTATACTCATTTATCTCAAACATATTTCCCTCTACATGCCATCTGCCAAGCCCTGTAGCTTTACTCGATGTATGTGACATATCAGCAAACCATCTTTCCTGAAACGTATTCGTAGTCGGACCCGGTTTGTAATAATTATTAATCAGATTAGTATAGCTATAAGCATCCTCAACAACAGCCTCAAGCTCACCTCCATAAACAGCGCCTTTATTACCCCAGTTGTAAATCACATTATTTACAATCTCAGTATCTACAAAGAAGTCATGCCCCCATGATGATTTATCTCTCGCGCCATTTACTCGCGGAGCGCGGCTCACGCAATGCGCTATAAGATTATGGTGATATGACGAATGTTCGCCTCCCCATTGCGAACCGTATCCGCGTTCTCCCTTTTGATGACGAGAATAATAAAGCGGCTCACTCAATATACACCACTGCATAGTTGTGTATTTATTGTCATACATAGTCACATTTTCCTCCATAGACCAGCTAAACGAACAATGGTCTATGATTATATTCTGAGCATTCTCAATACCAAGAGCTGAATAATTAGAATTAGAAATATCGCCCGCTCTGAAACGCAAATGGCGTACGATATAATTATTGCTATGCATGTATATATTAGCTCCTGATATACATATCCCGCCGCCGGGAGCAGACTGTCCGGCTATCGTTACATTTGGCTTACCGGCTTTAAGTCTTGATTTAAGATTTATAGTTCCTCCCACCTTAAACAAAATGGTACGAGGTGTATCATCGCCTGTATTAAGCGCCCATCTCAAAGAGCCTTCAATCGGAGTTTCCGAATCCAGATAATCCTCAAGAGTTGTCACAAAATATATATTACTTCCACGCTCATCAATGGCACGTCCGCCTGTGGCGAACCTACCCCAACCCTCAGCTCCCGGGAAAGCTATCTGTTGAGCGTTTATTAATGACGTAGCACAAAGTGAAGAAAGCAAAAATGCGGATAGTAGTTTTTTATTCATATTACTAATTTTTAGGTCATAAAGATTTATGATGCAATATTATTTAATATGAATATAAAGAGAGAGTAAAAAATGACAAATATGGTAGATTAAAAGAAAGCCCAAAGTTTTTAACCTTTGGGCTTTGTATATAATTTGATTAAGCTATGTGGAATATTTGTGCGGCCATTTGGAAAATCAGATAATCTGCCATTTAGCCCCGAAAGATAGGCTTAGGTAATCTACCGGCTTTAAGTATTTGTTTGTCACCGCACTTATAAAGTAAAGATCGCACGTGCTCAGTTCATAAAAAAGTGTAACTGATTTATGCCTTTTTGATTTTCCCGTTAAGTCTATAATAAGACGCTGTCCAAGAAATATATGAAAACGTATTCTTGTAGAGAACTTATAATAATCACTCGGATAGCGGTCAGGCTCCTTTTTCCAGAAGCGGTCATCCATTATCGAATTGACATACATACCACACGCAAGCGGTTGTACAGATAAACGTTCATATGGAGTACTCAGATTCCACGGCATATAATTCTGCTTAAAAGTAAGAGTAAGCTTGTATTGCTTGTCATCAAACTTAGGCAGATATCCAAGCATCACATCCGTCTCGAGCTTATCCTTATAATATGCCCAACCGGTACCTACTGAAACCACCCCCATAGAGCCGGCATACTGAACCTTAAGATACTGAGGTATAAGAGCATTCCAGTGTGACTCCATTTTATCAACGTGCCTCTCATATGACGCTATCATTCTCTCTTCTTTCTGTGAAAAGCACAAAAAAGAGGACAACAGAAATAATATATTAAAAATATACAACCTCATAATCATAACCTTCAGGTGTTAACGTAAATAAATAATAACATCTCCCTTTCATGCAATGAGTACCGTAATACCATACCCCGTCGCCAAACATATCATCGGCTTTAAGTCTGTGAACATGAGCGTAAAGACAAAACTGCAGATTATTAAACTGCTTTATATAATATTGAAACGGATCAAGTACATTATTGTCAAACTGCTGATCGTAAGGAGGGACATGCATGACAACCACCGATTTATCGTATCTTTTAGAATCGATAATCTCAGATTTCATAAAACTAAAATCGGGCACAGGATGAGAATAATCAAACTCAAGCGCATTAGTATTTAAACAAACAAACTTCGTTGAGCCGGCTACAAAAGAAAAATTCTCTTTTCCATACATTTTATTAAACACCTCAATGCCGTTACCGATTATATCGTGGTTGCCAAGCAAAGCTACATAAGGCACATTTAGCTTTTTCATTATGTTATGCACCCACTCAAACTCTACTGTCATCCCAAAATCAGAGACATCGCCTCCGTGTATTACGAAATCAATATCACCCCTCTTGTTGACATCTTTCACAAATAGCTCTGTTTCGTCATACCACCTCTGAGTATCTCCCATCATTATAAAACGTATCGTAGATTTATCTTTACATATAGCTTCGATACGACTTATATTAGTCGCGTTGATATCCTTATCACCGGTTATCCTGCCATCGTAAGGATGATAATCAATAAGACCACAACCACCTAAAAAAAACAATAATAAAAATGTATAATAAAACTTCCTCATATTGTAAACAAAAAAGGTCCTGTATAAATCCCTCAGAGAGTTTTATACAGAACCTTCATATAAATAATTAAATATATTAATCAATATAATCACACACGGGTTCGCCTATAATCCTTCTAAGAGTGTTTCTCATTTTAGCATCCTGGGCAAAAATATCGTGCTCCGGCTGTTCGTCAAGCTTATGCATAGGGCTCTTAAAATAGAATGAAAGCCAATCCTGAATGCCATAGAGCCCGCAACGCTGAGACAGATCCGTAAACAATACAAGATCAAGACACAACGGTGCCGCAAGAATCGAATCACGACAAAGGAAATCAACCTTAATCTGCATCGGATATCCCATCCACCCGAATATATCAATATTGTCCCAACCCTCTTTATTATCTTTGCGTGGCGGATAATAATTGATACGCACCTTATGAAATATATTTCCGTAAAGCTCAGGATGTTTCTCCGGCTGAAGGATAGTATCAATAACCGACAGCTTACTAACCTCTTTTGTCTTAAATGAATCCGGATCATCAAGAACCTCTCCGTCTCGATTACCAAGAATATTTGTAGAGAACCAACCGTTCAGACCAAGCATCCTCGTTTTAAGAGCAGGAGCAAGCACTGTTTTCATAAATGTCTGTCCCGTCTTATAGTCTTTACCACAAATAGCTACCTTATTTTTATCCGCAAGTTCCCAGATAGCCGGCATATCGATTGTCAGCCCGGGAGCTCCATTTATAAAAGGCACTCCTTCTGCGATTGCAGCGTAAGCGTAACACATACTTGGCGCTATCTCTGCAGAGTTTTCCTTCATTGCCTTTTCAAGCGATTCAAGAGAGAAGTGTGTCTCTGTCATCGGCACATAGATTTCTGTACTTGCCGACCATAATACAACAACTCTGTCAAGTTTGTTCTCTGATTTAAAATCACGAATATCCTGACGTATAGACTCTACCATATCCCATTTTGTAGCGCAATCCTTAGTCCATGTACCGTGTAGTCTGGTCACAAACTTATTGTCAAATGCGCCTTTCAACGGCTTTATCGCTTCAAGCTCCTCTTTTACAAGATCTATATCTTTATCTTTAAGCACCTCTGCATGTTTAGCCGCCAGATATACGTTTTCTTCAAATATATCCCAACCACCAAACACAAGGTCATTAAGATTAGCCAATGGCACCACATCTTTAAGCATCGGTTCTCTTTTATTATCACCTTTACCTATTTTGAGTGTAGATAGCTGTGTAATTGAGCCGATAGGCTGCGTAAGCCCTTTTCTTGAGGCTAGTGTTCCCGTTATAAATGTTGACGATACGGCACCGCCAAGACCGACAATCATAACACCAAGTTTGCCGGAAGGACTTTCTACTTTAATATCATTCATAATGTGTTAATCTTTATTCCTGTAATCATTATTATTACAGTCTATATTCCTGATTTAAAAAATATTATTACGTAACAATAATATTAAATTTTAAAACTTAAAATTAAAATTCGAGAGATCGGAAGAGCGTCGTGTAGGGAAAGAGTGTACGTCCTGGTTTAGCACCCGGTGGTCGCCGTATCATGTAAATAATAACTGAGCTTTCACATATTATGTCATCTCTATCGACACGTTGA
>CAMTOT010000136.1 GCA_947074165.1 uncultured Bacteroidales bacterium | reverse complement strand
CATACGAGATAATGAGCGGTGAATGGAGTTCAGACGTGTGCTCTTCCGATCTGATGAATGTAGCTGACAGCGAGGTAGTAGCATCTGTAATGGAGATGGACGGATATGAAATAACCGATACCCTTGAAGATGCAGACGCAATTTTCGTTAATACATGCTCAATACGAGATAACGCAGAGCAAAAGATTGTATCAAGACTACAGTATTTTAACGCTTTAAGAAAAAAAGGCAAAAAACTTGTAGTTGGTGTTCTGGGATGCATGGCAGAACGTGTAAAAGATGATTTAATAAGCAATTATCAGGTTGATCTTGTTGCCGGTCCCGATTCTTATCTTGATCTTCCAAACCTTGTAGGCGCAGTAGAGAACGGAGAGAAGGCTATTAACGTAAATTTATCTCTTGATGAAACTTACAGAGAGATTATTCCTTCACGTATCGGCGGAAACCGTATTTCCGGATTTATCTCAATTATGAGAGGTTGCAATAACTTCTGCTCATATTGCATTGTGCCATATACAAGAGGTCGCGAGAGAAGCCGTGAAACGGAAAGTATCCTGAAGGAACTTGAAGACCTTCGCTCAAGAAACTTTAAAGAGGTGACTCTTCTGGGACAAAACGTAAACTCTTATAAATCTACTGAAAACGGTAAGGATATTGATTTCGCCGCTCTTTTAGCTCTTGTAGCTGAAGCAGCTCCGGATATCAGAATACGTTTCAGCACATCACATCCTAAAGATATGAGTGATGAGATAATCGAAACTATCGCTAAGTATCCAAATATCTGTCGTCATATTCACCTTCCTGTACAATCAGGCAGCTCTGATGTACTGAAAGCGATGAACAGAAAATATACACGCGAATGGTATCTTGAAAGAATAGCGGCAATAAAAAGAATATTGCCTGATTGCGGTATAACAACCGATGTATTCTGCGGATTTACTGACGAAACTCTGGAAGATCATGCTCAGACACTTTCTCTAATGAAAGAGGTTGGTTTTGATTCTGCATTTATGTTTAAATATTCTGAGCGTCCGGGTACTTACGCGGCTAAACATCTGCCGGATAATATTAGTGAAGAGGAAAAAGTGCGTCGTCTTACAGAGATTATTAATCTGCAAAACGAACTTTCTCTTGAAAGCAATAAGAAAGATATTGGCAAAGAGTTTGAAGTATTGGTTGAAGGATATTCTAAAAAATCAAGAGAAAATCTTTTCGGTCGTACCAGCCAAAACAAAGTCGTTGTATTCCCTAAGAAAGACTACCGCATAGGTCAGCTTGTAAAAGTTATAGTTAAAGAGGTTTCTTCAGCTACACTGATTGGAGAATAAAGACTAAAAACGATATATAAAATACAAATCCGCATATCAACAGATTAAATTCAACTGATATGCGGATTTTTGTTTTTAACTATAGATTCATATCTATTTCAGGCTTAAATGGCTCTGTATGGATAGCGATATGAGTGCCTGAACCATATTTTCTACGCAATTTATTCTCTATTTCGGTATTTATATAGTGAGCTTCCTGTACTGTCATCATTGGTTCAACTCTTACATGCACTTCAATAGCAAAATCAGTGCCGATACGACGAGTACGCAAATTATGAGGATCGCTCACTCCTGGAGTTTCCGCCACTGTTTTTAGTATCTGATCGCGTATATCTGCCGGAAGAGACTTTTCAAGAAGGTCATTCATACTTGGAGTCATTAGTTTGATAGCAACTTTAAGAATAAAGAAGCTCACAATGATTGCGGCAATAGGGTCAAGTATAGCCCATTTCTCTCCAAAGATTATAGCTCCGCCGATACCTATTGCTGTGCCAATAGATGAGAGCGCGTCTGAACGATGATGCCATGCATTGGCAATTACAAGATCACTTTTTACAGTTTTCCCTATACTTCTTGTATACCAGAAAAGCAATTCTTTTACCGCTATTGAAATCAGTGCGGCATATAAAGCGAGCATTTCGGGCTGCTTTATAGGTATTCCGTTTGAGTAGTCGTATATTTTATTGGCACTTTCCCAGAAAATACCTGCGCCAACCAAAATAAGTACGAAACCAATAATAGCGGTAGCAAGAGTCTCAAACTTACCATGACCATAAGCATGGTCTGAATCTTTAGGTCGGCCGGAAAGTCTGATAAAGAGAATAACTACAATATCTGTAGCAAAATCAGACAATGAGTGTGTAGCATCTGCGACCATAGCAGTACTATTTCCCATAAAGCCGGCTATATATTTTAAAACAACAAGAAAAGCGTTGGCGAAAGAACCTGTTAAAGTAGCTTTATAGATTTGTTTTTGTCTTTTACTATTATCCATACAAAATAAATTAATTGACAGTGAAATTAATAAATGATGCTGAGAGAGGGATAAATATGATATTAATATGTTTATCTATCTGTATAATTTATAATTATTCTTTTTTATCTTTGTCTGCTTATGAGGTTAAATGAAAGATATTTAACAACATATATTGACAGTATAAAGCATAATAATACAACAGAAAAAATATAACTAAAACCTATGAAACAGTACAAACTGATTAATAACCTGTTGGGGTGGTTGGCATTTGCTATCTCCGCTACAGTTTATTTACTTACAGTGGAGCCGACAGCGAGCTTCTGGGACTGTCCTGAGTTTATTACTTCCGCTTTTAAACTGGAAGTAGGACACCCTCCGGGCAATACATTTTTTAATATGGTGGGACGCTTCTTCGCTACATTCGCCGGGGGAGACGTACAGAAAGTCGCATTGATGGTAAACAGGATGTCTGCTTTATGCAGCGCCGGTACAATTTTGTTTTTATTCTGGACTATAACGCATCTCACAAAAGCGCTTGTAGTTAAAGACAGAAGTGATCTTAGCGTATCAAAAATGATAATGATATTCGGATCTGGTATGGTAGGTGCGCTTGTATATACATTCACTGATACATTCTGGTTCTCTGCGGTTGAAGGCGAGATTTACGCGTTTTCATCATTCCTGACAGCGCTTGTGTTCTGGTTAATTCTAAAGTGGGAAGATTGCAGCGAGGATGTACACGCTGACAAATATATCATACTTCTGGCTTACATAATCGGTATCTCGATAGGTGTACACTTACTTAACTTACTGTGTATCCCGGCTGTAGTACTTGTATATTACTTCAAGAAAGTACCTGAAGCAAATCTTAAAGGGACTATTATCGCTCTTATCGGTTCTTTCGTGTTGATAGGTATTCTTCTTTTTGGTATGATTCCGGGATATGTGAAGGTATCGTCTTATATTGAGTTGTTCTTTGTAAATACATTAGGATTCGGTTACAATACAGGTACGGCATTTTATTTCTTCCTTGTACTTGCGATCCTTATCTGGGGCGTATATGAATCATATAAAGCTGTAAGTATATCTCGCACGAGATTGTCATTTATTCTTTCTATCATAGCCGTTGGTATACCATTTTTCGGCTCGGGATACTGGCTTGGCATATTCCTTTCGCTTATCATAGCCGGAGGTATATACACGTTCATGAAGAATAAACTAAACTTTAAGGTAATAAACACAGCGTTACTTTCCATTTTCGTAGTGTTTATCGGTTACTCTTCGTTCGCTCAGGTTATAATCCGTTCGGATGCTAATCCGCCTATGGACCAGAATGCTCCTGACAATATATTTTCTTTCGCTAAATATCTTAACCGTGAGCAGTATGGTGATCGTCCGTTATTCTACGGATATACTTTTGTTTCTGACGTGGAAAGAGATAACTCAGGAAGAGCTGTAACTACTAAAGGAGAGCCTATCTATTCTAAAATAGTAAAAAATACTCCTGAAGAAAAAGACAGATATCAGATTACAGGCTATAGAGAAAACTATGTTTATCAGCCGGAACTGAATATGTTGCTGCCACGTATGTACAGTAAACAGGATTCTCACGTTGGTGCTTATAAAGAGTGGGTTAATTTCAAAGGCAAACCGGTACAGATATTTAAAAACGGTCAAAACCAGATTGTTTATAAACCGACTCTTGGAGAAAACATTGAGTTCTTCTTTAAATATCAGCTAAACTTCATGTACTGGAGATATTTCATGTGGAACTTCTCAGGCCGTCAGAACGACCAACAGAGTTCAGGTGAAATTACAAACGGTAACTGGATAACAGGTTTCAACTTTATTGATAAATATATGGTCGGAGATCAATCTAATCTGCCGGCTGATATGAAAAATAATAAAGGTCGTAATGTTTACTACATGATGCCTCTTATACTTGGTATCATAGGCTTGCTTTATCAGGCTTATAAAGGACAAAAAGGTATACAGGGATTCTGGGTAGTATTTTTCCTTTTCTTTATGACAGGTATAGCTATTGTGATATATCTTAACCAGACACCTTATCAACCGCGTGAGCGTGACTATGCTTATGCAGGTTCGTTCTATGCGTTCTCTATATGGATTGGTATGGGTGTGGCGGCTATAGCTCAATGGCTTGAAAAATATATTAAAAACAGTACGCTTTGCGCATCTTTGGCAACTATAGCGTGTCTGATAGTGCCTATACAGATGGGTGCTCAAAACTGGGATGACCATGACCGTTCAGACAGATATACGGCACGTGATTTCGGATATAACTATTTGTCGTGTGTAGAGGAAAACGGTATTATTTTCACTAACGGAGATAATGATACCTTCCCATTATGGTATGCTCAGGAGGTAGAGGGATACAGAACAGACGTAAGAGTATGTAACCTGTCTTATCTTCAGACAGACTGGTACATGACTCAGATGAAGAGCCCGGCTTATGAATCGACTCCGCTTCCTATCGAACTTACTCAAAAAGAGTATGATCAGTCAAAACTGGCGTATGCTTATCTTATTGATTACAATAAAGATCGTCCAATCCCTCTTAAGACAGCTATCGAATGGCTTCGTTCGGAAGATCAGGCTACAAAACGTCTACAAGGATACAATGAAAGAATAGACTATATCCCTGCCAATAAATTTACACTTAGCGTAGATTCTTCGGCTTTCTTCGGTAATAAACTGTTTGACGGTATCAATCCGGCTCTGTTTAATAACAACATGCTTATTGATATGAGCAAGAAGAACGCGGTTATGAAAAATGAGATAGCTATCATGTCGATGGTAAACTATCTGAACGAAAATAACTGGGACCGACCTATATATTTCGCAACGACTGTTGGCCAGGACAACTACATGAACCTTTCTCCATTCTTCTCTCTTGTTGGTCTTGCTTATCAGGTAGCGCCTATAAAAGGGGGCGAGCAGAATGTTAATACTGAGAAAATGTATGACAACCTGATGAATAAGTTCCGCTGGGGTGGTATTGAGAAAGAGGGAATATATCTTGATGAGAACAACAGAAGAATGTGTCGCTCGCTTCGTCTGATGTTTGGCAATCTGATTAAAGCTCTTATCGAAGAGGGAGATAAAGAAAAAGCACTTAACGCGCTTGAGTTCTGCCAGAAACAGATCCCGGCTTACAATATCCCTTACAACGCACTTTCTCTTTCTTTTGTAGAGTATTATTATGACCTCGGACAAAACGAAAAAGGTACTGAGATGGGTAAAGAGATGGCAGACAACGCTCTTGCCAATATCAGATGGTATTTCTCTCTGTCTCCAAGAATGTTTGCTTCGGCTGAAAGAGATATAAATGAAAATCTTTACGTACTTCAGGATATATCAAGAATATTCGCGACTTACGGAGACGAGAAACTTGCTGAAGAGTATTACTCTGAATTCAGAGCATACTATGAGGCATGGTCAAGATCAAAAGGAAGATAATTTTTTAGAATGTTTATAGAAAGACCTCCATATCTTTACAGAATCCTTGTTTCCGAAGCTTTCTGGAGAATACAGGGTAAGCAAAAATGTGTCTATCTGACATTTGATGACGGTCCGATACCCGGGGTTACGCCCTGGGTATTGGACCTGCTTGATAATTATGGTATTAAGGCTACTTTTTTTTGCGTAGGCGATAATGTCGCAAGAAATCCTGATATTTTTGAGGATATAAAAAGTAGAGGACATCGGGTGGGAAACCATACGATGAATCATATTCAGGCACCGGGTTTTAGTCAGGCATCATATCTTGATAATGTAGAGAAAGCTAATAAGCTTATAAAGTCAAATCTTTTCAGACCGCCACACGGTTGGATGAAGAGATCGCAGGCGAAAGCGGTAAAAGAAAACTATCGTATCATAATGTGGGATGTCGTCACACGTGATTATAGCAATAAGATGACACCGGAGAAGGTATTTGAAAATATCCGTAAATATACCCGCAACGGCTCTATAATAGTTTTTCATGATTCTCTCAAAGCAGAAGAGAAACTGCGTTACGCTCTGCCAAAATCTATTGAATGGCTCATAGCAAAGGGATATGAATTTAAAGTTTTCTCATGATAAAAGAACGTATTAAAGAGCATGCGTTATCTCTCGGCTTCGATGCCGTGGGATTTGCAAGAGCAGATCATGTTGAGTGTGAAAACAGTTTCAGACAATGGCTTGATAACGGCTATGCTTCAGAGATGCACTATATGCACAATCATTTTGAGAAAAGATGTGATCCGCGGCTTCTTGTTGATAATGCTAAAACTATTATTGTGCTTGCTCTTAATTATTATCCTACGGAGTTTATGTCGGCAGACCATCCTCAGTTCTCTTTTTACGCGTACGGTAAGGATTATCATGATGTTATAAAAGAGAAGCTTCGACAATTGTTTGAATACATCAACACTGAAATTACTCCGGTGACAGGCAGAATGTTTGTAGATTCAGCTCCGGTACTCGAAAGATATTGGGCAGTAAAGGCAGGACTTGGGTTTATTGGAAAAAACACACAGCTGATAATTCCCGGTAAAGGATCTTACTTCTTTCTTTCTGAATTGATAATTGATATTGAAATAGAACCTGATTCTCCTGTAGTGAAAAGTTGCGGTAGCTGCACAAAATGCTTAGATGCCTGTCCGGCTTCGGCTATCACGCCTCGCTGCCTTGATGCTAATAAATGTATTAGCTATCAGACTATAGAAAACAAAGGCGATTTATCTGCCCATTGTATAGATAATATCGGAAATCATGTATATGGGTGTGACGTGTGTCAACAGGTATGTCCACATAATATAAATGCAAAAGGCAATAATACGCCTGAATTTAAGCTTTCTGACGAACTGAAGGCTCTTGACTACAATTCCCTGTTAAATCTCAGTGAGGAGCGTTTTAGAGCTATTTTTAAAGGTTCTGCAGTAAAGCGCGCCGGATATAAAGGATTGATGAGAAATGTAAGAGCTCTGAATATAAAATAAAAGAGTGTATATTAATATAGAGAGGCTGTCTGACAATAAAATGTTCAGACAGCCTTTTTTATGTTATTACCCTTTCTCCTTATATACATGAAAGGTAAATCAAAAATATCCTAACCAAACCTTTATGTGCAACGCCTGTTGCCGATATCGGCAACGGGCGTTGCCGACTTTGGAATCCGTTGATTCCCAAGTCGGAATCAGCGGTTGCACT
>CAMTOT010000135.1 GCA_947074165.1 uncultured Bacteroidales bacterium | reverse complement strand
AAAGGGAGTATTATTTGTGAGTCTGCATTTGAAAAAGAAAGCATTATTACATTTAAACTAAAGAAGGATAAGCTAAAATCCTTCAGAGCGAAATTCCCTGTCATGCTTGATTCTGATTCTTTTAGGATCATCGATTAAATGCTTAAATATAATAAATATTAATTTTTTGCATATTTATTAGATAAACATCATTTTTGCACTTATATTAAATCTTATATAGAAATAATAAACAAATTCAACAATTCAATTAAAAACGTTATAAACAAATAACGTGTTATTATTTAAATGCAAATAACGACTATTATGAAAAAACTATCATTAATGTTCGCCTTGGCACTGATAACTGTACTTATAGGCACTGCATGCTCTGGCAAAAGCGGTAAAAAAGAAGATAACGAAACAAGAGCGACATGCACTACCGTTAAAGAAGAAAAGATGAAAATATCAGATCTTGACGGTCAATGGTTTATAGCAACTGTAGGTAATGAAATGGTTAAAACCACTGGTGATGAGAAACCTTTCCTTGGATTTAACATTCAGGACTCAAGAATATTCGGATACACAGGCTGTAACAGAGTTATGGGAGGATATGCTCTTGACATTGACAAATCAACTCTTAGCTTTGAGAATCTTGGTTCTACAAAAATGATGTGTCCTGATGACGCAGTTGAACTAAAAATACTTGCGGCAATGGCACAAGTAAAACACTTCCTATACAGAAAATGTGAAAAAGGAGAACTTATGATTCTTTCCGATGAATCAGGAAAAGAGGTTATGTCTCTTGAAAAAGAACCGAAGTCAAAAACAGAGACTGAAATTAAACCTGACTCTGCAAGCTCAGACATGCCTAAATCTGACAAAAAATCGAAATAATTTTTATTCAAATCTTATACAAGCTGTCTAATTATATTTAGACAGCTTTTTTTTATACAATAAACATATATGAAAAATCTTTTTGATATAAATGATAAAGTAATTGTAATGACCGGAGCTACAGGCGTGCTCGGCTCATCAATAGCAGAATACCTGGCATCTCAGGGAGCCAAAATAGTTATTTTGGGCCGTAACCTTGAAAACGGAAATAACATAGTTAAGAAGATTATAAATAACGGAGACGAAGCTATATTTCTGCAGTCGGATGTTCTTGACGAAAAAATTCTCGAGACAAACAGAGAAGATATTATAAGCAAATATGGCACAATTGACATATTAATAAATGCGGCCGGCGGGAATATACCAGGAGCGACTATCACACCAGAAAAAACAATATTTGATATAAATGCCAATGATTTTAAATCTGTTGTAGATTTAAATCTAATTGGCACAGTATTGCCAACTCAGGTCTTTCTTAAGCCAATGGTTGACAAAAAATCAGGTGTAGTAGTCAATTTCTCTTCTGTGGCATCTTTCCATCCGTTGACCAGAGTAGCAGGATATTCAGCCGCAAAATCAGCAATAAATAATTTTACGGAATTTATGGCTATAGAAACTGCAAAGAAATTTGGCAGTCATATACGCATAAATGCTATCGCACCGGGGTTCTTCCTTGCCGAACAGAACAGATCTCTACTTACAAATCCGGATGGATCACTTACTGAAAGAGGTGATTCGATAATTAAACAAACCCCTTTCGCGAGATTTGGCGAACCGGAAGATCTCTTTGGAACAATACACTATCTTATCAGCGATGCCTCTAAATTTGTAACAGGTACAGTTGCAGTAGTTGATGGTGGGTTTACAAAATACAGCTTATAAAGTACAATAGCAACGCGGGACCTCTTAATTCAATTAAGAAATCCCGCGTTTACTTTTTAGTATTAATCACTTATCAAGCTTGAATAAACGTCGCAAAGCGTTTTTGCTACAGCATCTCTGTCGTGTCGCGTTTCACTTTGTCGTATTGCATTAGACGATATATACGCACACAGCTCAGGCGATTTAAGCAATTCTAAAATCTTTGAAACCCCGGTGTACGGATCATTAGAAGGGATCAAAAAACCTGTCTCCCTATCAGTTATCAGAGAAGATACTCCACCTACATTTGCCGCAATCACCGGAAGTCCCAGCAATTGAGCCTCACATACAGAATTTGGGCTATTATCAATATAAGAAGAATGGAAGTAAAGATCTGCATTTAGTAATTCTGTCACAAGCTGTTCTTCTGAAGCAACACCATACGGAATCACACTAACATCAGAAGCTTTTATACCGGTAATTTTTTCAGCAAGACGAATATCATGTACACCAAATACCCGCCATTCAAACTCCTCCTCTCCAAATTGCTTAAGAAGCGCTGCAGTTTTCAATATAAAGTCAGCTCCTTTATATAAAGGAGTGGAAATTGTAGATATAATTATTTTTTTCTTTCTCGATTGCACCCTCCACTTTTCACTATTATAAAATGAATCTCTCAGAACTTCCTCTACATGATAATAGGTTGAATCGGGTGAATACAACTGTGAAACCCTGCGATCCCACTCCGTACGACCCAAATAATTTTTACATCCAGCCAATATCACAGACTCTCTTTTACCTAGTAGCTTATTAAGCTGATAAATTCTATAATCTATAATTAGTTTTCGCAATTTTGTTTTCTGCCCCCATATATATGAGTATTTATTCATACCGGCAGGAAACCATGCATTCAAATATGGATTAATGATACCCTGAATATGCAGAACAACCGGAACATTCACTTTAGACGACAAAAGGCCGAAACCACCTTCTGAGCCAAAGACATGTATTACATCCGGCTTGAAGTCCTCAACCACCTTCAGAAAATACTGTAGTTCTTTCTGAAAGTATTTCTCAAAAAAGATAAAATGATCAAGCTTCTTAAAAAAATTATTATAAATATTCATCGGATAATAAGTGACACCATTTTGCACGATCTTATCAGATTTTTCATTGGCAATAAAAGCAACCCCTAATTCGATATCATCACTCTTCATAACAAGCTTTTGCAAAGAAGCGACCCATCCAACCCCATTATATGAAGAATTATTTTTATATAATGAAGGGCTAAGCGAAAACCAAAGTACTCTCATACAAATTTAATTAATTATTAAAGACTCTTCTTTGGGAACGTCATTTACGCTCTTTAGGATACCACTGAGAACAAAGAAATAAAATAAAGGGGTAAGACTTATCGGCTCGCTGACTAAAGTCAAAAGAAAGAGAGATAATAGTACCAGTCTGTCTATAAACCCATCTACTATAAAAGTACCTAATATCAACAAAAAAAGACAAGCCCCGATAGGCAGTCCAAACGCTATCAAAACAGAAAATATACCGGATGTATATCCGCCAGACATAAGTCCGTTTTCTTCAAGATATTGCTCACTGAAAAATTCTGTCTCTATTCGCGCTATATCAGAATGAGCTACAATGTAATCTACATCAAAAAAGCCATGACCTAATACAGGTTTGTCTGATATAAGATCGTAGCCTATAGCAACATCTCTTGCTCTGGCAGCTCCGGATGTACTTTTACTTCCGTAAAACTTCTCATTCAAATCTTTTTGTATTACACCTAAAACCAACACACCGAATACAGAAGCCAGAATAAGATATTTAAAGGACAGTTTTTGATAAATAAAAAAATAATAGAATAGTAGTAATGCAAATATTATATACCCTGTTGAGGAGTTGCAGCTTAACAATAAGACAACGACAAAAGCAAATTTAAACAAGGAGGCCTTATGGTTTATGATACTAATAAACATATACAGATTTACGAAAAACTGCAATATTCCGGGTTCCCATAATAATCCGCAATTCCTGTAAATAGATGGTAATAAACCGGGACTGAGCGTTACATTGAATATACCCAAAAATGAACTATAACCGTACCCCCAGGCAAAACGCAGAAATACAAAAGGTAATATTATAGATAAAACCCAACCGATAAACGCATTAACAGATATAAATCTAAGTACACAATAAAAATCATCCTTAAATATTTCTAAGCCTTTATTTCTATAGTATATCAATATCAGCATAGCATCAATAAACGCTAACCACTGAAGAATAAAACTCTTCACAGAGTGGCCAATAGTACAGAAAAAGAAAAGCGCTAACGCCAATAAGATGCAATACCCGTCTCTTTTTTCTAAATAAAAAACAGATTTATAGTTTAATAAAAATATTACAATCAATAAAAACACACCTATACCGCCAAAATATCTGATACCACAACTTTGCAATATCATTAATAATAGAGAAAACTCACCCAACGTAAACCGAGGTACGCGGGTGAGATCTATCTTTGGTATTTTCAATAATGAAGCTACATTCATATTAATAATACTGTTTTTTACTTATTGCTTACGCCGTTTATCAAGAAGAACAGATTTGTAATATTGAATTTTGGCGACAACTCTTTTATTGTTCTTATATTTTCTTTTGTAGTAACACCGGCTTTAATCACAAACAACATTTTATCGGTAATACGTCCGAGTGAAAAAGTATCTGATACATCACAAACAGAAGCTGTATCAATAATCACATAGTCATAACCATCACTCATAGACTTAACAAGAGAGTCAATTCTATGACTTGAAATAATCTCTGCCGGATTAGGAGGGATAGTACCAGCCGTGATAACATTAAGGTTACTATTTTTTGTATGTAATAATATATCAGACTCCCTTAGATTGTCATTAATAACATAATCTGACACACCACATTTATTTTCTAAAGAAAAATATTCAGCTATTCCGGAAGTTCTGAAATCAAGATCGATAAGAAGCACTTGTTTTCCATCATCGGCTAAAGTCTGAGCCAGATTTGCCGCAACATAGGTTTTACCATCATTTATGTTTGCCGAGCTGACAAGCATAGTCTTGTTTGATCTGTTTGGTATTATAAACGGAATGTTTCTTTTTACAATTGAAAATGAATCCGAAGAAAGAGTTTTCGAATCATTTTTAGAATACAATTCACCGATTATAGGTGTATCACCGCAGAAAGATTCAAGATCTTTTTTAGTTCTGAAAGAAACATTCAGAATATCATAAGCTGTAATGGAGACAACTGCAACCACACCACCCAAAAACATCCCTACTATCAAAAGAACAAGCGGTTTAGGAGATTTGGGAGCACATTTTGAATATGCCTCATCAATAATCTTTGCTTTAGGAGTGTTAAGAGTAAGACTTAATTCATTCTCCTCATGTTTCTCCATTAAAAATATCACCAATTGTTCTTTTATAAGCTGGCGTCGTTTTATATCGACAAACTCACGCTCTATCTTAGGGGCATCTTTAGACCTTGTATCAACATTAGCTATTCGCTCTTCCATCTGCTTTCTTTTGTAGATAAGGGCTTTCTTCGCTCCTTTAATTGTAGTCAGCAAGTTTTTACGGCTGCTTTCAATATTTACATCTAGTTTACGAAACAAAGGGTTAGAGTCATTTGTAGACTGAAGCAAAGCAAGTCTCTCAAGTATAAGAGCATTATACTGCTCAATAGCGGTCAGTGGCAACTCCTCTCCTATCACAGAACCCGCAGGTATAAGTTCATTGTTATTAGAGTCTTCTATACGCTTTATAAACTCATCGATCAGAGCTTCTTGTCTGTGAAAATAAAACAATGAGTTTTTCATTTCTGTAGAGAGCTCGACAAGAGTTTTTGCTTCAAGTTCAATGTCTATTATATTATTTTCTTTTTTATAATTTTCTATTTCAGACTCAAGCTCAGCAAGTTCTACAGATATAATATTTAATCTTTCGCTCAAAAATTTAGAAGTATTCTGAGAAACAAAATTATTCTCACTCATCGTATCTTCATTATAGAGCTCTATAATGTAATTAAGAAGATCCTTCCCTTTATTAATATTTTCAACAAAAGTAGAGAGCTCAATAACATTGGCCTTTTTACTGGCCATAGCTATAGATACACTTCTCTGATAAATTTCAGTCGCTACATTTAGTCCGATTAAAGTTATCTCATAGTTATATTTTTTATCTTCTTTAAAGTGTGTTGTTTTATTCAGTGTAAAGCTACCCCACTCAGTATCTAAAACAACAGGAAATGACGCGAATGATTTATTTATAATATCTTTTTTCTTAGCCAGATTAGTCATCTTGACTGTAGCCTTACCATCCTTATCTACTTTTACAAAGAATTTAAGCGGCACCGATAATGTATCAGTCTGAAATTCACTATAACTAAGATCAAATGCCTTAGTATCATATCTGTCGATGCTCTTAATACCCATAAGCCTTTTCTCTGTATATGATTCATTCAGCTTAAGAGATGACACTGCTCTTTTAAACATACTGTATGAATATATAATATGCAGCTCATCTTCAACTTCTACAGCTCCACCCAGGCCGCCTAATCCCATACTAAATCCTTTCAGAAGAGATGAAGCACCACCTTTTGCACCTTTATCCTGTTTAATGAGGATATTAGCGTCCACTTCATACACCGGTTGTACAATCTTACCATATACAACAGCCAAAACCGCAAAACAGAATACAGATATTCCTATCAATTTCCATTCTTTCAGATATCTTACAGCTATTTTTTTTATGTCAATATAGTCACGTTCCTTTTCCATAATAAACTTTAAAGCATTTGGTTTTTACTTGATAAATAATGTTATACCCAATGTTGTCAACATTGTAACCATACTAACTATCGTTGAAACTAAACTAATATTAAATTGATCGGTTTGACTATATTTAGCATTTTTCTTTTTTGACTCGTTTGGCTCAATATATACTATATCATTCTGCTGCAGATAATAGGCAGAAGATTTAAACACCTCACCATCTGTAAGATCAAGTCTGTGAAACTCTCTCTTTCCATCATTATCTCTTATTAGCAGCACATTATTTCGCTGTCCGTATAGTGTTATATCGCCAGCCTCCGCTATAAGATCAAGCAGGGTTACTCTTTCATTTTTAAAACGATGTACACCCGGTTTTGCAACCTCTCCTAAAATAGAGACTTTATAATTTTCGTATTGAATGTTTACTATAGGATTATTTACTATTTCGCCAATCTCTCTCTGCAAATAGTTCTGAGCCTCCTTTTTAGTCTTACCGGCAAGTAACACTCTCCCTATTACAGGAAATAAAACATAACCTTCCGTATCTACTGTATAGCATTGAAGCATAGTCGACGAATATACATTGTCATTACCCGGAGCCAGATAAGAATAAGCCGGCATATTAAATGGAGCAACCACGTTAGGATCATCTCCCAATACATTAATGATGAGCGCGTCTCCCTTTTTGATTAATGGTGAACTATAAATAGTATCTGAAGATAATGCTTCAATATCATCAATATTCTGAAAATAAACTATTTGATCTTTATAAGATCTACATGAGCATAAACAACACCATGCAATGCAGATCATCAACACATACTTCGTTACTACTATTCTCATAATTATTTAAATATACTTTATTGATTTTGTCGTTAATTATAACTGTATTTACGTTTAAATTATTGTGTGATTAATTAGATCGGAAGAGCACACGTCTGAACTCCAGTCACCGCTCATTATCTC
>CAMTOT010000134.1 GCA_947074165.1 uncultured Bacteroidales bacterium | reverse complement strand
GAGATAATGAGCGGTGACTGGAGTTCAGACGTGTGCTCTTCCGATCTGTCCGAAAGCTTTTTTTGTATATATATAATCGTTATCAGAATTTAATAACCGAACCAAGTGTAATTTTACCTGCAGCATCAAGTTTAATCGCATTATTGCCATAAGCATCTATGCCGTCTTGATGAACTGTAATACCCGGTTCAATATATATGCCGAACTTATCTGTTACTTTAAATAGTGTCTGAACTCCAGCAGAAACAGAAGCTGCAAAATTTGCAACACTATTAGTCTTATCTTCTTTAGAGCTGTATGTCTTATGTTGCGCATAATTACAACCAAAACCTACATAACCGATAAGGTCTACTCTGCGATCCTTATTAATACCTGCCAACATATTTGAGGCATTCATCATATAATCAAGTTCAAGACCAAATATCATTAAATTGAAGTTACTTCCCGTGCCGTAAGCCCTATATCTGACATTATTATTAACGACACCAAAACGATAACCCGAGAAATGATTAAACCAACGTCCGGAGTAAATCTCTGTATTAAGAGTCAGTTTCTCTGCACCCTGCACTCCTTTGATAGCTCTTGCATACAAACCTGTACCTGCACCAATCTGAACAAAAGAACGCTGATCTGGAGCTCCTAAAGATTGTTTATCTCTATTCCCTTTTGCAAGTCGGTGTTTCAATCCGACAGCAAGCATTAGAGTCTCATCAACCTTATGAGAGTATTCAAGTCCGTCAAAATTCTTTGAATAAATGGCGGCACTCGGCTCTACAAAAATAGCTGTACTCGGAGTAAAATTAACTGCAGCCTGACCACCTACTCTTACACCACCAATAAAATTGGTAGCTCCGTCTTGTAGTGTAGCTCCGGCTATACCTCCCAAAAACAGATTAAAATCATACCATTTACGACCTACTCCATCTGCAAGATTAGCTACATTAAATACATAGTCAACTTCAAGCTCACCTGATTTAACATACTCTTTTTTGCTGCTTCTGTGATAAATACTTGGCAAATACTGACCTCTTGCAGTAAAACGTACTGCCGACAAAGGTGTATAAGGCAAACCTAAAGATATCTGAGCGGCAGGACCAAATGACATTTCAGAGAATACAGCAGAGAACATCGTTCCGTAAGCTGCGGCATATTCTACATATATAGAACTTCTTTCATCCTCAGCAAACTTAGCTCTTTCCTGCGCCGCGTTATATTCATTCATTCTCCAGATTATACCAGCCGTAACCTGAGCCATCGGGTCAAACTTAAACGTAGAAAGCTGACGATTATTCAGATCTTCATTATAAATACCCAGCCTTGGTTCAATATATGCTCCAAGAGACTTATTGAAATTAACAATACCTTGCGCAGATACGCTAAATCCTGGAATAAAACCTCTTTTCTCTATTTTAATACCATGAGCCGGACTCGTATAATAAACTTCCGGACCTGCACCAAATACAATTTCAGTAGTATTATGTTTGTCATACCCAAGAAGCAGATTGGTAATATTGGCATTATAGTAAAGACCAAAACCAACCATTTTTGAGGTAACAACTAAATCTTTTTTCTGCGCTTCACTTACTACAGCAGCGGAAGCCTCAAACTTAACACCCGAAACCGGACCAAACCATTTACCGACACCCGCTTTTGCAACAGGTTTAAACATGTCTTTAGTAGGTATCAATGTGTATTGGTTTGTCAATATCATGCCAACACCTCCACCCATCGTGAAGAACACATTATCATCAGCGTCTCTGTCTTGAAGAACACCTTCACGACGCTCTCTGATATATGGTTTATAGACAAGACCTCCTGTGAAAGATGCATATGGAGTAAATGTACCAAATGGAATATTACCCATTATAACTTTATCTTCATACATACCGACTCTCGGCTCAACATACAAACCAAACTGACGAGTCATGTTATATGCAAACTTAACGCCGGCACTTACACCAAATCCCATTCCGCCGTATTTATTAATATTCGGATCTTTTGTCTTGATTCGGGTATTAAACATTAGTTCCGGACCGATTGAAGGAATTACTTCAAGTCTGTTGAAGTCATAACCCATCATTGCGTTAGTAAGATTCAACTGATAAAACAAACCTAATGTAGCAAACTTAGTTCTGTTATAGTTTTCCTCCACTCCCATAAAACCAAGTCTTCCGTCAATACGAAGCCCTGAATACGGATTAAACCATTTTGCAATATTCGCAGTTACTAAAGGCTCAACGACAGACTTCAAATCATGCTGAGTATTTCTGGTAACAGGGACACCGGCACCGGCTCCAACCGAAAATTCCCAACCTTGAAAAGCCGCGTTATCATATACGCCACTACGTCTTTCGATGCCAACTCTCGCATTATGAGTCAAACCGACCATAAGCGATGGAGATATATCATACTTATCGTTTGAGAAACCTCCCGCAAAGTTTTTAGAGTTGATATTAACCCTTGGCTCTATAAATAAGTTTGTCTTTTGTGTTATTCTCGCGTAAGCCTGGAAACCCAAACCAACACCATAACTCCAGCCATTTCCTGTCAACTCTTCTACATCTTCAGAGCGATTGACATTTGCACCTGCGATTAACAATAACCCCGTTGAAGCACTCGGACGGTAACCGCCAAACATTGCGTTAAGGTTAAGTAAATAATCAAGCTGTGCACCGGCATGACTAAGTTTTTCAACTTTGCTATATTCTGTTATTCCTACTATATCTGCCTTTTCCTGCGACATCCACTTAGCGTATCCGGCATTAAATAATAGTCGTGCTCCTGAAGCTGCGCTAAACCACTTACCGATACCAAACTGGGCCTTAGGTCCTAACTGAGATGCGATATTGTTATCCGGGAAACTCGAATTCGGCACAATTGCCTCAATACCTCCCGCATACGTGATAAATATATTATCACCAAACCCGGATGATACAAATTCAGAAACTCCTCTACGATAATTCAGAGGTAATACCCTATATGTTAATCCGACTCTCAACGATGGAGCGATATCAAATCCTCTCCACGAATTCATAGCCACCTCAACATCTCCGGCACCCTGGCTCATACCTTTACCATACAGTGTGATACCTGGTTCGATAAAAAGAGTAGTAGCCTGATTAATACGAAATCCGGTATTAAAACCTAATCTGAATCCGGGGATAATATTTGTAATCTTTCCACTTGACTGTACTGAGTCAACAGTCGAATAATATGCTCCTACACCGGCATACAACGAGAAATCAAAAATTCTGTCATAATGATATTTCATCGGAATTAATGATGTCAAATCCAATAAATAATCGGCGGTAAGCCCCATTATCATTTGAGATTTTGCTTCATCATCCTTTATGACATAATTAGATTTAGTCGAAGATATCGAAGCTCCAATACGAGCTCCTGAAATAGCGCTAAACCATTTACCGATATACAATGATCCATTGAACCCGATATGGTTAGGAGAATTAACAATCTGTCTATCCGAAAACCCTTCCGCTCCGACGCCTACCGATAAGAACATATGATCCGAAAATCTCGTCGAATCAATCTTTTCTATCTTAGGCCAGGACTGAAGTTTGTAATCCATCACATTTATTTTCTGTGGAACCGGATTTGTAGATACAGAATCTTGCTGTGCTGCTATATGCTGTACCAAAGAACAAAAGGCAAAGCTTAAGAATAAAATCTTTCTTTGTAACATAATTTATTTAATTTTCCGGATCTAACAATCCCAATACATCACTATCAATTTTTGCAATCTCTTCAAGATGCGGATCTGCGATCACGGCCTCCATAATGAAATTCAAAGCCTCATTAAACTTAGCTGATTCCTGTGTCATAATATATACACGGTTAGCACAAGCAGCTCTCAAATACATGTGAATAGGAACTGTAGGATCCAACTGACAAACTTTATCGTAAGCTTCCTGATTATTCTTCTGAGCCATTAATACAAGCACTTCATTTACACCTCCTTTTTGAAGAATCGCCGACGCGTTGCTATAATCTCCATTTAACAACCTTACGATAGACTTCATCTCTTCAAGTGAAGGTTCATCTTCTGGCATCAAGCGACGTACAGAGTCTGCCTTTGTATATAAACCTGACTTCAGAAGAGTCAGAGTCTGATTAGCCAATATCTGATGAGGAGCTTTTCTGTCGACAAACGGTTTTAGAAGATCCGGATTCGGACAGTTATTCTTTATATTTATCATAGAAAGCTCATTAGCAGCAAGCATAAATCGTGGATATCTCTGCAATGCAAGCGTACAAATCTCACGCATTTCTGTCGTATCTTTTGCCTGCTGCATCATACGGAAAAACTCATATCTGGTAAACTCATTATGGTTACCTGATTTATACCAATTACGAATCTCATCATCCGTAAGTACACGATATACACTATATCCTACACTATATTCTACCTTTCTTAATCTATGAAGATATTTTTCAACAATCACCGGACGATAATATTTTAGCTTTGAGATAGCTGAAAACTGTATATCCATATTCTTAGGTGATTTCGCGATTATTGCTCTTAACTGAGATGCCTCATCTGTTAGTGAGTCATTTTCCATCATCTTTGCAATCGTCTCCCAATCTTCTACCTTCGATTCATTTTTAATATCCATGTCCGATTTAATAGAAGCAGGTATTACGCTTATGATTGAACTTGACGCGTTAGAAAGACGCTCTTTCGCAAGTTGCACGTTTCGCTGGTACGAACCATCTGGCGATGACACACCATTTACTTCAAATGACTTTAGCGTAGCATCCGGATCATTCATATATTTCAACAGTGTAGTACGAGCTTTCTCAATCTCTGCCGCATTATCACCCAACGAAAGATCAATTTTTGAAACTCCCGGTTTAAATGTAAGGCGCACCTCATCTTTATCATCACAAAGCTGTGGTTCCGGCTTAGGGATATGAGGACCTTCCGTAATAGACATTGCATCTAATTCATACTGGAAAAAGCGCATAGGATTTGAAGTACCGCGGGCAATAACGAAACTGTCCATCGGAACCTTTATAATCTTATTATAGTCTTCTGTTGAAAGAAGGAAATCAAATCGGAAATCCTGATTCGGGTCTTTTTGGTAAATCGAATCAAGATACGGTACGTATAAAATACCATCTCCCGGATCCTGAACCGAAGCATACGATGAAACGGGGTCTTTTGAATAATCATAACCATACATACGAGTCTGAGCTATTCTGTATTGCTCACCCTCAAGAACCATTGGCGTTAGCATCTCTTTAGTACGCTTCATTACATTTACGCACCATGGTTGTATCATTAGTCTGTAATTAGACTTAAATAAGCTTTTCTGAATTGGTATACGTGTCGGTATGATAAGGTAGTTACCTCTCACTAACACCTCTGCTTTTTCAGGTTCGATAAAAGGCGCTTTCCCGGTGATTATGACCTCGTCAAGCTGCTCTACTTTCTCCTCTACAACGACATCAACATTCTGCTTGCCGTTAACCTTCACAACTAAAGTCTCAATAAAAATACTTTCAAATGATAAGGAACCCTTCCTTGACACAAAAATATTAAATCGTCCATCCTCATCGGTGGACGCTTTATTTTCAGGATCATCTACATCATATATCATGATACCCGACTGCGGGACACCGTGCTGATTTCGCACCGTACCACGTACACGTATATCCTGAGCAAAAATTAAAGAAACTGATAAAATTAAAAACAGTAATAATAATTTATAGCGTAGAAAACTCATATCTTTTATATAATTAATTCAATAAATTATCTTATTATATAAGATAAACTAAAACCTAATTTAATTGGTGCCACTGTGGTCTTATTTTCAACCTCTAACTCACTACCGCGTACAGCCTTGCGATAATGCAATATACCGACACCCCCGAATACTTCCATATTCCATCTGGCGTCAATAATCCATGCATACCCACACATCGGACCTGCCCCTGCATAGTAGTTGAAATTCTCAGGTTCTTTCTTATTAAATGGTTTTCCACCTTGAAGCATAAAATGATTTTCCCCATAAACACCACATACCCCTACAAACAATCTGGTCATCGGTCTGTGAAACCAATATCTTAAATCCGGTTGAACTCTTACACCCCATTTTGAAAGCGCGCCAAAATCCGCCGGATTTACCGCTACGCTTAAATCCATTGTGTATCTTCTTGACAATGTAAGCTCCGCAGATAAATTGGGCGATGCAGTAAGCCATTCAAAAGCATTAGTCTTTATAGCAATACGCTGGGCTTTAACAGTTTGAGAACAACCAAAAAACAATACAATAATAAAAAATGAGCTTATTTTAAGCCAAATCTTTCCCATACATAAAAATTAGTAGAGCACTTTAACTCCATGTGATTTAGAATTCCGCAACAAATATAATTCTTTTATACATTTTAGTTTTAAAAAATAGAAAAAATACAAAAAAAGAACTATTATTTAGTAAACTTAAATGTAGGCAGTCTAAATATCTCTCGGCAGACTACCTACATTTAACATATAATTATAATACAGTTACCCAACCGTATAAATCTTCTGAATCTCCGTTTTGTATTGCACGCAACTTATCATATAGCGCTGTACATACTGGACCGGCCTCTCCGTCTGTAGAATAAATATAAGAAACACCCTCATCAAGATCATCGATACGAGAAATTGGGCTTATCACTGCCGCTGTACCACACATTCCTGCCTCTTTAAACAAAGCAAGTTCTTCTACCGCTACAGGGCGTTGCTCTACCGAGAGACCCATATCTGTAGCAAGTCGCATAAGACTTTTGTTTGTTATTGAAGGCAAAATAGATTCTGAAGCCGGCGTGATATATTTACCGTCTCTTATACCAAAAAAATTGGCAGGACCACATTCATCTACATACTTTTTCTCTCTTGCGTCAAGATACAAAACCGCCGAATAGCCTTTTGAATGAGCTTCCTCACCAGCTTTCAAACTTGCCGCATAGTTTCCGCCAACTTTAAAACGACCTGTGCCATAAGGCGCAGCTCTATCAAAATGACGCAGAATACACACAGGTGTTGTATGGAAACCATCCTTAAAATATGGCCCTACAGGCATAACAAAAACTATAAATTCATATTCATTAGCCGGTTTTACACCAACCTGCGCTCCCGTACCAAACAATACAGGACGTATATACAAAGAAGCACCCGACCCGTAAGGAGGAACAAGGCGTTCATTTAGTTTCACTACTTTGGTAATTGCTTCCTCAAATTTATCAAGAGGCAATTCTGCCATTAAAACACCTTCTGCAGTACTAATAAGACGTTTTCCGTTTTCATCCATTCTGAAGATACGTACTTTACCGTCTTTACCGCGAAATGCTTTTAGACCTTCAAACCCGGCCTGACCATAATGAAGTACAGTAGCAGCGATATGCATATCGACTTGCTCTGATTCACTTACGCGAAGTTCTCCCCATTTTCCATCTTTATAAGTACAGCGTACGTTATAATCTCCTTTCATATACCCGAATGAAAGGTTAGATCGGAAGAGCGTCGTGTAGGGAAAGAGTGTACGTCCTGGTGTAGA
>CAMTOT010000133.1 GCA_947074165.1 uncultured Bacteroidales bacterium | reverse complement strand
TCTACACCAGGACGTACACTCTTTCCCTACACGACGCTCTTCCGATCTGAAATTCCAACAGAATGTATTAAATAAAGATTATTGAACGTTTGCCAGAGATTAAATCTAACTGGTTTTAGATGAGTGACTGAAGTCTCGACCGAGTAGCTAAGATAATGATCGCTAAGACTCTTAAGATGCAGAATACTCTGTTTGAGAATATCCATATAAATATCTCTTTTAGGCTCACAATCATCATTTATAGACTCCACGCATTGAAGCATTGTTCCTATAGGCAAACGTAGATCATGAGTAATCTCTGATAAGAAACGACTGCGATATTGATCTATAGACGAAGTTAAATCGGTGAAAAAAGCATAAATATTATTACCATTCGAATTAAATACCTCTGACTCCTTTACGCATACTACTTTAATTATTCTGCTTTTAGACTCCATATGAAATCTAAACTTATCTTCAAAGCGATTTATAGAACCTTTTATCATCTTCTTTAGGTTCCGATACATACGCTTCAGTTGCTGTTCCTCGACTAAAGAGGCCAAATACAATAAATTAGTGCTGTCATCATCGGGAGTTACTCCCAAAAGGGTAAAGGTGCTATAGTTTGAATAAACTTTCTCCGAGTCATAATCATAAGCCAATAAACCGATGTTTAAAGAATCATATAAACTCACCGCGCCCTTATTTATTACTAAATATTTATCATCTTTCTCTTCTATTTTTTCAAACCCAGGATATATTAAAAAGGACGCCATAAATTTTTTGTAGTTATTAATATATATATTCAACAACAGAATGGTATTAAGTCACATTCCCTCTAATGCAAATTTATATATTTATTTCAAATATTAACGCATTTAAGATATAATAGAATAGATAATATGTAATTTTATACAATGATTCTAATATTAAATAATCATTGTACCTGATATCAGAATTAAATTATATTTTTGATAATTAATAACCATACATTATGTATAGTTTTACTGAAGCAACAATCAACGACATCAACACTATCAGAAAAATAGCGGAAGAAACATGGAGAGATACTTACTCTGAAATTTTGTCTAATACTCAACTTGAGTGGATGTTTGAATGGATGTATTCTACCGATAGTCTTACAAGTCAAATTAATGAAGGTCAGTTATTTTTTATCCTTCATTACAACGAATCTCCATGTGGATATATTTCTATACAAAAAGAATCAAAAGACAGATATCATTTTCAGAAGATATACCTACAGCCATCAATGCAAGGAAAAGGACTCGGGAAGATACTTATAAATAAAGGCATAGAATATGTTAAAGATAATACTACAGGAGGATGCAGGATTGTTCTGAACGTAAACCGATTTAACGCAAAGGCTGTCGGGTTTTATAAAAATTCAGGTTTTAATATTATTGACAGCGGAGATTTTGACATTGGACATGGCTATTATATGACAGATTATATTATGGCTTACGACCTTGATTAAAAAAGAATATATTATAATATTTGATGATAACAGACAAAAAAAAAATGTCCGAGATTTTAAAAAATCTTGGATTTGAAGAATTGAATGAGATGCAGCAGGAAATGGTTCTGCAGTGCAAGAAAGATAATGATATTGTTTTATTATCTCCTACCGGCTCGGGTAAAACAGCCGCATTTCTCATTCCAATTTTAAATGAGATAGATCTTACAATACAGACAGCTCAGATAATTATTATTGCACCATCAAGAGAACTTGCCATACAGATAAACAAGGTATTCAAAGCAATGCAAACAGGATTAAAATCGGTTTGTTGTTATGGCGGACATGACATAAAAAAAGAGATTGCTGAATTGAAAACTAACCCATATGTCGTAATTGGCACACCGGGAAGACTCCTTGATCATTTCAGAAATAATAATATAAATCCGGACTTATTTAAAGTACTTATACTTGATGAGTTTGATAAATCTCTGGAGATGGGCTTTACTGAGGAAATATCCTCTATAGTAGCACAACTTAAAAACGTCAGAAAGAAGGTGCTCACTTCTGCTACGGAAGGAGAAGAGATCCCTCAATATGTAAGATTAAATAAGCCAGTTACACTATCCTATCTTAAAGAATCTAATATAGGCTCCGGGCTTACTCTTTATCAGGTAGCATCTCCTGTAAAAGATAAACTTGAGACTTTGTATAAATTAATTTGCCTAACGGGGGAAGGACAGAAAATTGTATTTTGCAATTTCAGAGAGAGCATTGCCAGGGTTAGCGATTATCTTACATCTAAAGGTATTACTAATTGTGTATTCCATGGAGCCATAGAGCAGAACTATAGAGAAAAAGCAATTGCAAAGTTTACTAACGGAAGTTGTGATGTACTTATAGCTACTGACCTTGCGGCTCGTGGGCTTGATATACCTCAGATAGGCCATATAATACATTATCATTTACCTCTTAATGAGGATACCTTTATCCATCGAAACGGAAGAACTGCGAGGCAAAATGCAACAGGTAATTCATATATAATAATAGGTCCTGATGAGTATCTACCGGATTACATATCACCTGAGCCCTTTCATTATACTATATCTGATGATATCCCATCTCCGGTAATGCCTAGATGGGAAACTCTATATATTGGAAAAGGAAAAAGAGATAAAATCAGTAAAAAAGACGTTGTAGGTTTTCTTTTAAAAACAGGCAATCTTGAAATGAGTGATATTGGCATTATTGATTTACAGGATCAACAGGTATTTGCCGCTGTGAAAAGAACAAAGATAAAAGAACTAGTAAAGAGGCTTGAAAACAAAAAGATAAAGAATATAAAAACTATTTTTGTTATTGCTAAATAAGCTAGTATTTTATGTATACATTACAACAATAAGGCTAACAATAATATAAAAAAAAACGGTCATACGGCTAATAAAATAGCTGTTCTGACCGTTTTTTATTTTATTGCAATTGTATTGAATAAAATTATTTCTTTTTAAACTTATACAATGTTATATAATCTCGTAAATCACTTTCACCATGTCTTGTTCTTAAAACAGGTTCTATTTCAAATGCATCACCATATTCCGGAATGAAATCTTTGGTAAAACATTTATCAGCAATAAGAACATATCCTTCTTCTGGATTTTCTATCTGAAATCTTTTTACACGATCATGCGTATAGAAATTTACGATATAAAATCTCATAAGTCGATCATTAATATAACCATAGATATTACCTTCCGGCACTATTTTACCAACTTCAAGTGCAAAGTCTTTTATCGATTTTGTATTAAGAATAGCTGGCTGTAACGCTCCGTCAAGAAATAACTGAAGAGAAACCACTATTCCCATAACAAGATATATCGGATTATACTTTTTATTATTTCTTTTGACTATGAAAAAATAAATTGAACCAATCAATGCAATAATAGTAATAATCGGCAAAATGAACCAAGATATACTATTTAAAGCATCAACATATATATCTAAAATATGAGCGGTCTTCGGTTTTAAGAATGAAGGTGAATTAAAACCAAATATCTTTATATACGCCATTATCGCAAAAACCAAAGCACAAACAGAGGTCAGGATCCAACCGAATATACGGAACGGCTTGTAACTTCTCTCTTTAAGCCATATAATAAATTGAGCTACAAAAACCGCAATGAACGGATAAAGCGGCAATATATACACACTTCTCTTACTTTTTGGAATGCTATAAAATACAAGAAATACCAATATAACAAGCAGAGTGTATAAATTAACCTTATCAAGTCCTTTAAACCAGCTCTTTATATGTGTAAAAAACCCGGCAGTATATTTTTTTAATGAGTTATATGGCAGATAAAACAAAGATATAACAAGTAGCAAAGTCCATGGGATATATCCTGCGATTAGAGTAACAAAGTTATAGCTGACCGGACGCTCATGTGAGGAATAGCTCATATCACCTGTGAAACGGTCAATATTTTCCTCTTTTACTAAAGCAAGAAATTCTTCACCACCTTGTTGATACGCCAGATAATACCATAAAATCGGCAGAATGCATGACAAGATAGCCACATATCCAAGTTTCCATAGAGCCTTAAAGAAGTTTACTCCATTGAAAAGGAGAAATAATCCACAGCTCGCACATGGAAGTAGAAAACCAACAGGACCTTTTGTAAGTACAGCTCCACTCATAAACATTACAGCCCAAAACGGGACTCCTTTCATACCGTTTTCCCACCATATGTATAATTTTATAACAGCCATTACCGATAGGGCGGTTAAAACCATATCTACTCGGGCATTCATGGCGGCCCTATGCACTTCAAAACTTGTAAGTAATATAATACTTGCGACAAAAGCCTGATATGAAGAACTTCTTTTTGAATAGAACATATAAAACATTATCACCATTGCAATGCACCATACTGCAGAGGCCAATCTTGATGTAAACTCTGTTACCTCACCAAATGGAATAGATAATACAGCTACGCACCAATGATAGAACGGTGGCTTATAGGCTATGTCACCTCCTGCATTAACAGGCAATATCCATGTACCCTTTTCAATCATACTCTGAGCAACCACAGCTTCACGAGGCTCACCTTTAGTGTGATAATCAATAAGTCCCAAGAAAGGGATAAGTGTGACAATACACAGTGCGAAAAGAATAATAAGATGCTTTCGATGCGTGTTCACTTTAAATATTTCCATATAATAAAATTTAATTATATCAATCTTCAAAATTTAATTTATCCTGAATTATATATTCCGGTCTATTTTTCGTTTCATCAAATATATTTCCGACATATTCACCCAAAATACCAATCGTAAACAATTGTATACCTCCAAGGAAAAGAACAATAAACACAATTGATGACCAACCGGGAACAATCTTCTCAGGATGGCAAACATTAAGCCATATCATCCATATGATTATGGCAAAGGCAAAAAGTATGCATAATGAACCCATTGAAATCGCTAGCTTAAGTGGTTTCTTTGAGAAACCGAAAATACCAACACTAGCAAGCTTTATCATTTTTGTAAATGAATACTTTGTTTCTCCGGCAAATCGTTCATCTCTTTTATAATAAAACGGGACTTGTTTATACCCCATCCAACTAAAAAGACCTCTTAGGTATTTATGCTTCTCATTAAAACGCTTAAAGGTATCAAGCATCTGCCTGTCTATAAGCCTAAAATCTCCAGTGTCGACAGGGAAACGGGTTTCTGAGAGCATATTAAGTATTCTATAATACATTTTTGCGGTAATGAGCTTCACAAATGACTCTCCTTTGCGACTCTCTCTCACCGCATAAACCATATTTGCGCCACTTTCTCGCCAAAGCTTTACCATATTAGGTATTACTTCAGGGGGGTCCTGTAAATCAGCGTCGATTACGACTACAGCATCTCCATCAGCATTGTGTAAACCTGCACTAACAGCATTTTGATGACCGAAATTTCTAGAGAAAGATATTACTTGTACTTTTTTATCATTGTGAGCTATAGACCTTAATATATCAAATGTTTCATCTCGACTACCATCATTTATCATGATAAGAGAATAATCAAAATCAGCTGATGATAATACTTTTGTAAACCGTTTATATGATTCAGCAAGTACTTCCTGCTCATTGAAGCATGGAATTACTATATTTATTTTAAATCTATTTTCCATTTCTGAATGTGAAGAATTTGTTCATCAAAAAATTTAGGAGGGTATAAGTACACATAGCAATAAATTGTGATATATATATATTCATAAGCATCTTTTCTGCCAACAAAAGTAACACGATATATTGCAGTGAATAACAGATTGTAAATGTTATAAGAAACTTGAAGCTCTCTTTAAATATATTTACACCTCTAGACTTAAATACCCATATCTTACTCCATATAAAACTATTTATTACTCCTGCGATATACCCTATAAGGTTGGATAATTTATAATTTACACCAACTTTCATACATATATATATTACTATCAGAGAGACTAAAGTATTTAATATGCCTACACTAATAAATTTTATAAATTGAAGACGTGTGTCACTCTTTTGCAATATTTCTTTTATTTTCTTAATCATAGCCATAATACAAAGGACTAATTAACCATTCAGCCCGATTTTTAGACCAAATATTATGCAAATGTAAAAACAATAGATATATTTCAATAACTTTAGATGCAAGTTATTGCCAGGAAAAGCAATATTAATGACCTTTATTTAATAAAAAATGCGAAATATCATAAATAATCAAATGAGACAGATTAAGTCAGCATGGGGCTGGATACCGACATTATATTTTGCACAGGGATTACCTTATGTTGCAGTTATGACAATATCTGTTGTTATGTATAAAAATCTTGGTTTAAGCAATACAGATATTGCAATATATACAAGTTGGCTATATTTGCCATGGGTAATAAAACCAATTTGGAGTCCGTTAATTGAAATATTTAAAACTAAACGTTGGTGGATCGTTATTATGCAATTATTAATTGGGGCCTCGTTCTCTGGAATAGCATTTTCACTGCAGGCTGCAGGATGGGTTCAGCTGTCTTTATGTATTTTCTGGCTTATGGCATTTAGCTCTGCAACACACGATATTGCCTCTGACGGATTCTATATGATTGGATTAAATGAATATCAACAATCGTGGTTCTCCGGCATTAAAAATACTTTTTACAGGCTTGCCATGCTTTCAGGACAAGGTTTGTTTTTATTATTCGTCAGTTGGATTGATAAAATTAATCCAGGCAATCCGACTACCGGATGGAAATATTTGTTTCTTATGCTCGCCTTATTATTTATTATATTGTCTACTTATCATAATTTTATTTTGCCAAAAGAGGATTCATACCAAACTAAAGATAAAAATATAGAGAAAACATTAAGTTCAATAATCAAAGAGTTCATGGCTACTTTTATTGTATTCTTTCAAAAGAAAAATATAAAAAGCACATTAATATTTCTTCTTACGTTTAGATTTGCGGAAGCACAGTTGGTCAAAATGGCCTCACCGTTTTTACTCGATTTAAATGAACAAGGTGGTATGGGCCTTACTGTCGGGGATGTCGGATTTATTTACGGTACTATTGGAATTATTGCGCTTACAATAGGTGGCATTACAGGTGGTATGGTAATTGCGGCCAAAGGTTTAAAATATTGGCTTTGGCCAATGTCAATGGCTATTACACTTCCTAACTTAGCATATGTTTTTCTGGCATATAATATCAATGCTGACTATTTAAGCATAAATATTGCTGTAGCAATAGAACAGTTTGGATATGGATTTGGCTTTACAGGTTATATGATGTATATGATATACAGCGCGAATGGCACACACAAAACATCTCACTATGCTATATGCACTGCATTTATGGCATTAGGAATGATGATTCCTGGATTATTCTCCGGCATGATGCAAGAATGGCTTGGATATAAAAACTTCTTTATATGGATTATGATAAGCTGTCTTCCTGTTTATTTAGGTACTTCTCTTATTTCTATTGATTCTGATTTTGGTAAGAAGCGAGAATAGTTTACTTTTGCGGGTCGAATAGAAAAATAAAAATAAGATGAAGGTTTGCATTGCAGAAAAACCAAGTGTTGCAAAAGAGATAGCCG